>JASMSZ010000053.1:0-1003 GCA_041694515.1 Halanaerobium sp. | reverse complement strand
TACAGTTCGGTATATTCTTTAACTAATTTTTCTGAGATACCGACTATATGGGCTGTTTCTTTAATTGAAAGCTTATTTTTTAGTGCCAGTAGCACACGTCCAAAATCGTTGATATATCGCTTAATGGCTCCAGGGGAATGCCTTGTTTTTCGCTGTATTTCAGAGTAGGTGTTATATTCCAGATACAGTTCAATTATCTTTGTTTTATGGGACACTCCAGGTCCAATATCCTGATATGTACCTCTGGTAGGGACAGAAAATCCCTTATCTTTAAGCTTTTTTATATCACGTCTGATGGTTCTGGGGGATACTTCCAGTATATCAGCCAGATCCTCCTGGGTTAGAAGACCACCCTGTTCCAGTGATTCTTCTGCCATTCTTAGAATTTTAACACTTCTGAGAGTAGATTTGTTCTCAATTCTAAAGAGTTTTTTATCCTCTTTAGTTATTGATTCAGTTAGTGTTACCTGAACCTTTGGCAGGTCCTCTAAAACAGGACCATGACTGGCTTTCTTAGAGATTACTGTCCTAACTATTTTGTCCTCACTAACGTGATATGATGGATCATAATGGTTAAGCTGGTAGATCTCATTGGCTGCTTCTACAATTGCCTGTGCTTCACGTGGTGAATATTCAAAGCGTTCTCTTAGAATATATTCATATTGACTATCAAGAGTTTTAATAGTTACACGATCAAGTTCAGTTTTAGGCATTGATTGTCCCCCCTTAACTATATATTACATCAATCTCTTTTATTAGTCGAACTTGATTAGGGGCGGACAAATGTCCTTATTTAAAATTCAAAAGGTTTTCAGCTGCTTTAAGAGTTATTTCAAAAATTTCTTTTTCAGTTCCTAATTCTTTAAAATCTAAAGCTATTTGATGTAATTCTTTTATTATCTTTTCGGTTCCTTTCTTTTCAGCTTTATCTTCAATAGTTATTTCTTTCAACTTTTTCACCTCTATCTAATTAAATATTATTCGGTTCTAATCAAATTAATAA
>JASMSZ010000052.1:0-14735 GCA_041694515.1 Halanaerobium sp. | reverse complement strand
TATCAGATTTGTTTTTACACTTTTAACCCAGATATTAACAAAGAGAGTTTTGTAAGCTTAAAATTTCAAAACAAACTTAAATATTTTATAAAAATAAAAGGATTGAGCTCAGAAAAAATTAGATATAATTGACTTAGTAACTTTTTATTGTGGTACTTAATGATTATTTATTAAAAATTAGACCTACAAATAGGATGTTTGTAGCTGATTGCAGCACAGGAGGTGCTGATCAAGAAGGTAGTCTGATTTTGAATAAATATGAATTTTTAGTGCTACAAAAAAGTTAATTTGGATAGTTAGCTAATTTTTACTGTGCTCAATCTTATCCTATCAAAAAAAATAAAGGAAGTTTTGAAATTTTAGCTTGACAAAAGCTCCAAAATATCATATACTAGCACCTGTGTTAAGTAAATTAACTTTACAGGTGATTTTTGTGCTAAAGAAAACTATTAAAATTACAATGTTATTTGATTTTTATGGATCTATGCTGACTGAAAAACAGCAGCAGATTATTAAAAGTTACTTCTATAATGATCTATCACTGGCAGAGATTGCTGATAATATAGGTATCAGTCGGCAGGGTGTTTATGATCATCTGCATAGAAGTGAGGAAAATCTAGAAGCTTATGAGGCTAAGTTAGGTTTGTTAAAAAAGTATAACAGAATAAGAGAAAATATAAATGACTTAGAGAAGATGATGACGGCTAAGGGGCTTTTAGCTGAAGACCAAAATCAAGATTTACGTAAAAAACTGGAATCGATTAAATCGATCCTCTAGAGGAGGTATATTATGATTTTTTCCAATCTGGCTGAAAAACTGCAGGATACTTTTGATAAGTTACGAGGAAAAGGTAAACTGTCAGAAAAAGATGTTAAGGCTGCTTTAAAAGAGGTTAAAATGGCCCTCTTAGAGGCAGATGTTAACTATAAAGTTGTAAAAGACTTTATTTCTAAAATTGAAGATAGAGCTGTTGGTAAGGAAGTAATGGAAAGTTTAACTCCCGGCCAGCATGTTATTAAAATTGTAAACGAAGAAATGCAGGAGTTGATGGGTGGCAGTAAAGAAGATATTGCAATCTCATCTGAACCTCCAACAATTATTATGATGGTTGGGCTTCAGGGTTCCGGTAAGACTACCAGTGCTGGTAAACTGGCCCGAAAATTATCAAAAGATGGTAAAAATCCACTTTTGGTTGCGGCAGATGTTTACCGTCCAGCAGCTATTAGACAGCTGCAGGTTCTGGGAGAAAGATTGGACTTACCTGTATTCTCAATGGGAGAAGACAGTGATCCAGTTGATATTGCTAAAGGAAGTATTAATTATGCTTCTACTCATAACTGTGACACTATTATTCTTGATACAGCAGGACGCCTGCATATTGATCAGGAAATGATGGAAGAACTTGAATCAATTAAATCTGAAGTTGATCCAGACGAAATCCTCTTAGTTGTTGATGCTATGACCGGACAGGATGCTGTTAATGTTGCTGAAAACTTTGATCAGCGTCTTGATATCAATGGAATTGTTTTAACCAAGATGGATGGTGATGCCCGTGGTGGTGCAGCTTTATCAATTAAAGCAATCACAGGTAAGCCAATTAAGTTTGCCGGTACCGGAGAAAAACTTGCCGATTTAGAAACATTCCATCCTGATCGAATGGCTTCTCGTATTTTAGGGATGGGTGATGTTTTAAGTTTAATCGAAAAGGCAGAAAAAAGTATTGACAAAGAAAAGGCAGAGGCCTTAGAAGAAAAACTGAGGAAAAATGAATTTACTTTAGAAGATTTTATGGAGCAGATGGAACAGGTAAGGAACATGGGACCAATGGAAGATATTCTGGGTATGATTCCTGGTCTTGGTGGAGCAAAACAGCTTAAAAATATGCAGGTTGATGATAAACAGCTTGACTATATTGAAGCTATTATCTCTTCAATGACTCAAGAAGAACGCAGAGACCCAGAGGTAATTAATGGTTCGCGCCGCAAAAGAATTGCACAGGGTAGTGGTACCAGTATTCAGGAAGTAAATCGTCTTCTAAAGCAGTTCCGACAAACTAAAAAAATGATGAAACAGTTAAACAATGGTAAAATGAAAAAGGGTGGAGGCTTTAATCTACCATTTTTCAATTAAGATAGATTTTACAACTTTTATTATTAATGGAGGGAGGTGTTTGATAGATGGCAGTTAAGATTCGTTTAAAAAGAATTGGAAGTAAGCGTAATGCATCATACAGAGTTATTGTTTCTGATTCAAAGAGAGCTCCTCAGGGCTACTTTGTTGAAGAATTAGGTTTTTATGATCCTACAACTGAGCCAGAAACATATAATATTGACGAAGAAAAAGCACTCAAGTGGTTAAATAATGGTGCAAAACCTTCAGATACAGTTAAGACTTTATTGAAAAAGTCAGGTGTTATGGCTAAGTACCACGGTAATGAGTAATTAAAAGGAGGTTTTCTCCATGGAAGAACTGATAAAATTTATTGCCGAATCTATTGTAGACAATCCTTCTGAAGTTTCAGTTAATAGAGTTGAAAATAATAATTCTATTATTGTCGAACTTTCTGTTGCAGACGATGATATGGGTAAGGTCATTGGAAAAAGAGGCCGCATTGCAAAAGCAATCAGAACTGTTGTTAATGCTGCAGCAGCAAAAGAAGGAACAAATGTAAAGGTTGATATTAAATAATTTTTCAGGCTGGTGAAATAATTGAGTGATAATTATTTAGAAATTGGAGTAATAACTCGTTTTCAGGGAAATAAAGGTGAGGTTAGAGTTAAGGCCACAACTGATATTCCTGAGCGCTTTTTAGATATTGATACTGTATATCTAAAAAGAAATGACGATTTTAAAGAGCTGGAAATTGAATATATTCGATTCCATAAACAATTTGTAATAATTAAGTTTTTTGCCGTCAATTCTATTGATCAAGCAGAGGAACTTAAAAATTATCAGATCTTAATTGATGAGTCTGAAAAATATTTACTTCCAGAAGACAACTTTTATGTCAGTGATCTGATAGACTGTGAGGTTTATTTAGAATCTGGCAGATATTTAGGAAAATTAATAGATGTAGTTGATACTTCAGGCACAGATATTTTTCTGGTTCAAGGCCAGGAAAAAGAATATATGCTGCCTGCCAGTCGTGATATGATTTTAGAAATTGATCTTGAGAATCAAAAAATTATTGTCGACCCAATTCCGGGAATCTTAAATCTTTAGGAGCTGAATTTATGTTTTTTGACATTTTAACTCTTTTTCCCGAAATGTTTGCGGGACCTTTTAGTGAGAGTATTTTAAAAATAGCCAGAGAAAAAGATTTGATAGATATTAAAACAGTTAATATCCGTGATTTTGCTGATGATAAACATCACACAACAGATGAACCTCCATATGGGGGAGGAGCTGGGATGGTGATGAAGGCTGAACCGATCTTTAAGGCCTGGCAGGATACTCAAAATATAAGAGGTATTAAATCAAAAACAATTTTGATGAGTCCTCAGGGTGAGGAATTAACTCAAAATTTAGTAAAAGATTTGAGTAAGGAAGAAGGTTTAACAATAATTTGCGGCCGTTATGAAGGTGTGGATGAGCGAGTAAGAGATACTATTGTGGATCAGGAAATTTCTATTGGTGATTATGTACTTACCGGTGGAGAATTACCAGCAATGGTGCTTGTTGACTCAATATCCAGACTTTTAAGTGGTGTTTTGGGTGCTGAAGACTCTTCTAAAAAGGACTCATTTTATAATGGACTTTTAGAACATCCTCATTATACCAGACCCCAAAAATATAATGATCTCAAAGTTCCTGATGTTTTACTCAGCGGTAATCATCAGTTAATTGAGCGCTGGCGAAAAAAAGAGTCCTTAAGAAGGACCCTTTTAAGAAGAAAAGATCTGCTGGAAGATAAAAAACTTAGTGATCAAGAAAAAGAATTACTTAAAGAAATAAGGCTGGAACTAAAGGGTGAAGTTAATGAGTAAAATTGAGGCAGATGTTTATCTTGGATTGGTTCATAATCCTATCTATAATAAACTGGGCGAAGTTATTACAACAACTGTTACAAATTATGATTTACATGATATAGCAAGAGCTGCAAAAACCTATGATATTAAAAAATACTATATAATAAATAATTTGAAATCACAGCAGGAATTGGTAGAGAGAGTAAGGGATTACTGGACAGGTGGTAGAGGTGCAGATTATGTTTATAATCGGCATCAGGCCTTTTCTGTACTTGAAATCGCCTCTGAATTAGAGGAAGTTAAAAGTAAAATAAAAGAAGAAGCCGGTCAGGAACCCCTGTTAATAGCTACTGATGCCCGCCAATATCCCAATACTATATCTTATAAAAATATGCGCAGCAAATTGCAGCAAATTAATAGTCCCTTTTTGATTATCTATGGAACAGGTTATGGGTTAACTAAAGAGATGATTGCTGACTGTGATTATATGCTCTATCCAATCTGGGGTAGAGGAGATTTTAATCATCTATCAGTTAGAAGTGCTGCTTCAATAATTATGGATCGTTTGTTATCTGATCCCTGGTGGGAAGCATAAAATTAAATATTTTTGAGAGGAGGTTTATAGATGAACATTATCAATGAAATAGAAAAAGAGCAAATTCGTGATGATATTCCCGAATTTGCTGTTGGAGATACATTAGATCTGAAAGTTTTAATCTCCGAAGGTGGAAAAGAAAGACTGCAGTCATTTAGAGGCGTTGTAATTAGAAGAAATGGTGGTGGCTTAAATGAAACCTTCACCATTCGTAAGGTTGCTCACGGTGTAGGTGTGGAAAGAACTTTCCCACTACATACTTCAAAATTAGATACAATTACTGTAGTACGCCGTGGTGATGTTAGAAGATCTCGCCTTTTTTATCTGCGGGATAGAAGAGGTAAGGCTTCCAGAATTAAAGAAAAAAGAGAAGAAAGAAAATAATTATTTGATTTTAAGGTGGGGACTTTCTCCACCTTTTTTCAATATTTAAATATATTATTATTTAAATAAAATATGATCCAGAAAAAAGTTTTAAGGAGTTTTTATAATGATACAGTGGTATCCCGGCCATATGGCCAAAGCAAAGAGAATATTAAAGGAAGACTTAAAATTAGTCGATATTGTAATTGAGGCTGCTGATGCAAGAGTACCTTTAAGCAGTCAGAATCCTGATCTCAGAAAATTAATTAATGAACAGACTAAAGTTATTGTTTTAAACAAAAAAGATCTGGCTGACCCGAAATATAATAAAAAGTGGATAAAGTACTTTGAAAACGAAACAGATGAGGATGCAGTGCTGCTCAATTCTCTCACTGGAGAGGGAGTGAGTGAATTAAAGAGTATATTAAATAATACTTATGATCGTATTGCTGCTAAAATGGCTCAAAAAGGGAGGAATCCTCGCCGTCTGCGGGCAATGATCATTGGTATTCCCAATGTTGGTAAATCTGCTCTTATTAATCTGCTAGCCGGCTCTAATATAACTACTATTGGTAATAAACCAGGAGTAACCAGAGGCAGACAGTGGGTTAATGTTAGTAAAAAGATAAGACTGCTTGATACACCCGGAATTTTATGGCCTAAATTTTCGGATGAAGATATGGCCTATAAATTAGCATTAACAGGTGCTGTTGATAATGATATTTTTGATTTTGAACTTGCTGCTTATAAATTAATTCAATTTATAGTAAATATTAATGAAGAAATTTTGTTAGACACCTATGGCCTTGATTTTTTAGAAGCTCATCCGTATGATATTCTTGCTGATATCGGTCGTAAAAGAGGCTGCTTAATGACCGGAGGCAGGGTGGATCGTAACCGAGCCGCTGGAATAGTAATCAATGATTTTCGTGATGGTAAGCTGGGTGAAATAACTCTGGAAAAACCAGCAGAGGCAGCTAAATTAAAGGTGGAAAATCAAGATGAATAAAAATTTAAATTTACCAAATTTTTCTCAGCTGACTATCAAAGAAGTTAATTCTTTTGCTTCTGGGCTGGAAATAGATAAGCAGCTGCCGGAAATAATTAAAATCTTAAAACAGGATTCCCGGAAAGGGGTTCAAAAAATCGCAGCCAGACTGGAGCGGAAAATTGCAAAAAAGGAAGCTGTGATAGAAAAGTGGAATAAAATGAATGAAATTGAAGCTGAACTTCAGACAAATGGTTATCAGATGATAGTTGGTCTGGATGAAGCAGGTAGAGGTCCGCTTGCTGGGCCTGTAGTAGCTGCTGCTGTTGCACTTAATCCTGAAGCAAAAATTTTGGGTCTGGATGATTCAAAAAAACTATCCCGGCAGAAAAGAGAAAAATTATTTTCTCAAATTAAGGAAAAGGCCAGGGTAGGAATAGGACAGGCTACAAGTAGTGAAATTGATAAATATAATATCAGAGAAGCTACTTTTGTGGCTATGAAAAGGGCAGTTAAAGATTTGCTGCCTGAATTAGATAATAATCCTGATATTTTACTGGTAGATGGTAATGCAGTTATTCCGGATTTAATGGTGGAACAGCAATCAATAATTGATGGTGACGCAAAGGTTAATGCTATTGCTGCAGCTTCTATAATTGCTAAAGTAACAAGGGATGATATTATATTTAAATATGCAGAAAAATTTCCTCAGTATAATTTTAAATCTAATAAAGGATATGGAACTGCAGAACATATAACAGCTCTTGAAAAGCATGGTTCTTCTCCAATTCACCGCAAATCATTTGGCAGAGTTCCAGAATAACTATTTTGTTTAATTAGAAAGAAGTATCTTAAGTTATTAAGAAAGGAGATAAGAAAATGGAGACAAAAAAATTAGCCAGAGGTGCTGCAATTACTGCCTTATATGTTGTTATTACATATTTTTTAGCTCCTGTAAGTTTTGGACCAATTCAATTTAGAGCTGCTGAAGCACTGACAGTACTACCTATATTATTTCCAGAAGCCATACCGGCGTTATTTTTAGGTGTGCTGCTGGCCAATATTATAGGGGGACTTGGTTTAGTTGATATTGTTGGAGGTAGTCTGGTTACCTTATTAGCTGCCTATGTGACATATAAAAATCGGGACAATATCTTTGCCTATTTAAGCCCCATTTTATTTAATGCTTTTTTAATTAGCATTTATCTGCATATTTTATTTGAGCTTCCTTACTGGTTAAATGTGATTCAAATTGGATTAAGTGAAGCAGCAGTTGTTTTAATCTTAGGTGTACCCTTAATTGAATATCTAAAGAAGCATTTCTGATTTTTCTGCATACCAGCGAAAGTCCACTGCTTCTATTAAATCAGATTCTTTAATCTGAGGGTTATTATTTAAATCAGCAATTGTTCGGGCTACCCGCATTAGTCTAATATAGCCTCTGACACTTAATTTGAGTCGTTCATAGGCCTGACTTAGGATTCTGCCGCAGTTGTTATCCAGCTGACAGTATTTTTCTATATCTTTTAACTGCAGCTCAGAATTATTTTTGATCTCGGTATTTTTGTATCTTTTAGCCTGCATTTTGCGGGCTTTTTTTATTTGTTTATTATAGTTTATATTTTTAGTTTCAGATTCTTTTAATAATAACTCATCTTTTTTTAAGGGTAAAACTTCAATCTGCAGATCAATTCTATCCTTTAAGGGTCCTGAAAGTTTTTGCTGGTAGCGAACAATATCTCGCTCCGAACACTTGCATTTTCTATCTTTAACTCCTGCAAAACCGCAGGGACAGGGATTCATCGCAGCCAGGAATTGGAAATTAGCCGGGAAATAATAACTTCCCTGCTGACGAACAATTTTAATTTTTTTTCTTTCCAGTGGTTCTCTTAAATTTGCCAGGACACTATTTTTAAATTCAGGTAGTTCATCCAAAAAGAGGACACCGTTATGAGCCAGAGAGATTTCTCCAGGTGTTGGTATATGTCCTCCTCCAATTAAAGCAGCAGAAGTTATAGAATGATGAGGAGCTACAAAAGGTCGATATTTTTTTTCGAGATTAAGTTCTGCTAAATTATTATTGATACTGTAAATGGAAGCGGTCTCCAGTAATTCTTTTTTATTCAGAGGTGCCAGCAGCTTAACTATAGATTCAGCCAGTACTGTTTTACCACAACCTGGAGGTCCAATCAGAAGTAAATTATGACCTCCGGCTGCTGCAGTTATAATTGCTTTTTTTGCGTTTTTTTGACCTTTAATTTCGTTAAGATCAGGATAATTAAAATCCAATTTTGACTTTAAATTAGAATCATCTTTATCTTCTGCAGTACTTTCTTTTAAATTATCAATTTCTCTTAAATGTTTTATTAAATATGAATCCAAATTTTTTACTAAATGAGATTCTTTCTGATTGGCAGCCGGCAGTACGGCTTCCAGATAGTTATTTTCTCCAGCTGCCAGCAGCATTGATAGAACACCTTTAACATGGTTAAGATTGCCATTTAAATTTAATTCTCCGGCGAAAAACTTTTGAGTTTTATTTTTAATCTTTACCTGTCCAGAACATTCGAGTAATACAGCAGCAATTGCAAGATCAAAATGAGAACCATATTTATTAATATTACCAGGAGCCAGATTTACAGTAATTTTTTTAACTGGCCATTCAAATCCAGAATTTATTATCGCTGATCGAACTCTTTTTTCTGATTCTCGAACAGTTTTTCCCGCCAGTCCAACAATATTAAAACCGGGTAAACCTCTGGAAATATCTACCTCCACCTTTACCATTTCTGCTTTTACTCCGTGAATAACAGCCGAGTACAAATATGAATACATTTTATTCTCCTTTCAAACTTATAATTAGTAGTTAGCAAATATAAAGCGATAAAACAAAATTTAATTAATGATATTTTTAAAATGCTTAAGCTTATCAATTTTTCTGGCAGCAGGATCAATTTTTAGAGCGATTAAATCAAAACGAATTGAGCTCAGATGGATATTTTTTTCAGCAAAATAGAAGATAGCAGCTCGACGCAGATGATGAATCTGTTTGTAATAGAGAGAATGGGCCAGTTCGATATAATTTTCAGAACTTCTACTTTTTACTTCAATAAAAATTGTATAATCATTTTTGGCTGCAATAATATCTATTTCTCCAAATTTGTTTCTGTAATTTCGTTCTACAATATAATAACCTTCTTTTTTTAGATATTTTACTGCAATTTCCTCCCCAATTTCTCCAATCTGATTGTGTAGTGCCATTAAAAGTCCTCCTTTTTAGAATATATTATATAATTATGTAAATAAATAGAAATTCCTGCATATTTATAATTTTTTATTCAGAAATTTATAATTCATCTTTTATTAGCCAGAAAATTATTTTTGCTTAAAATAAATAAAATAGAGGATTTTAAACAAATTTCACGAAATTAAATATTAGAAAAGAAAATAATGTTCTCTTTTTAGGTGCTTCTATTTATTAGAAGATAATAGGGAATCAGGTGAAATTCCTGAACGGGTCCGCCACTGTTAATCAGTAGGCCGATTAATACCACTCACTCATCAATGCTGCTGGGGAAGGTAAATCGGTAGAGCTGTAAAGTCAGGAAACCTGCCTAATAAGATGACAGCCATCTTCGAGACAGGAATGGTTGTGGGCTTTTATGCATCTTTAGACACCCTCAATTGATACCCTGGGTGTCTTTTTATATTTTATAGCCTTATTTTGTCTTAGGTGGCTGTGAGCAGACAAAACACAAGGAGGAATTATTTATGTTAAAGAAGTCAGTTTTAGTTATGCTTACAGCACTTTTGATTATTGTGGTGCCGGTAAGTGCTCAGGTAGAAGTTATGGAATTGGATGAGGTTGTTGTAACAGCGAGTCGTTATCAGGAAAATATTATGGAGACTCCAGTTAGTATTGAGGTTCTTGATCAGGAAGAGATAGAGGAATCTTCTGCTAGAAATTTAGCAGAACTAATAAACTCAGCTGCTGGAGTTAGAATTAATAATCATGGGGGTCCAGCAGGTCAAAAAACAATTAGTTTGCGCGGTTCTGATGCAAGTCAGGTTCTTATTTTATTAGATGGACAACCAATAAATAGCAGTCAAAATGGGCAAATTGATTTAGCTCAAATTTTACTTTCTAATATAAAAAAGGTTGAAGTTTTAAAAGGACCAGCTTCTGCAGTATATGGTGCAAATGCCTTAGGTGGTGTTGTTAATGTAATAACTAAAAGCGGTTCTGATCAAGAAGGATTAAAACTAGATTTAGGTGTAGAATCTTTTAATACTTATAAAACAGCTCTAAATTATGGTATGGTTTTTGATAATTATCAAGTAATGATTACTTCAGAGACGTTAAATTCGGACGGGTTTAGAGATAATCCAGATAATAGTGGTATAGAGCAATATTTTTTGTCAACTAAAGTTAATTATGATTTAGATAAAAATAGAGAATTAATTTTTGATTTAAGTTATAATGAATCTGATAAAGAAGTTCCTGGTTCAATAACATGGCAATCCCCAAATGCTATTCAGGATGATAAATTTGAAAATTATAAACTAAGGTATAATTATTCTAAAGAGAAATTAGATAGAGAAATCGAATTTTTTATAAACAAACAAGATCAAATATATGATACTGATACAACTTCTCCAGGTGAAAGTGAACATAATACAGAAAAAAGAGGAATTAATTTTAAACAGGTTCAATATTTTAATAATAATACTCTTAGTTATGGTTTAGAATATATTGAAGATGAAATTGAAAGTAATGAGAACGGGAAACATGAATTTGATACAAAGTCTCTTTTCTTAAATAATAAATGGAGTATAACAAAAAAAGTAATTTTAAATACTGGTATTCGTTATGATAATCATAAAAAATTTGGTTCAGAAACAAGTCCGAGAGTTGGTTTAACATATAGTATTAATAATAATAATAATATCTACTTATCTGCAGGGGAATCTTATAGAACACCTACTTTTAATGACTTATACTGGCCATATAGTTCTTCAACATATAACTGGGAAACATATATTACAGAAGGTAATCCTGATTTAGAAGCAGAAACTTCTGATGCTTATGAAATTGGTTATAGAAATAATTACAATAATTTCAGCACAGAAATTAATATTTTCAGAAGAAATTCTGACAATTTAATTCATTGGACAACTAAAGAAACTGTGTCTAATACATTTGTGACAGCTCCATCTAACGTAGATGAAGCAGAAACTGACGGCTTAGAATTAAATTTAAGCAAAAATATAACTAATAACTTAACTTTAGGATATAGTCATACTTATTTAGATAGTAGAAATGTTAAAACAAATGAATTACTTAAAGATCAGTATTATAATGATATTTCGTTAAGTTATAAACCAGAAAGCTATAAGTTAAGATTTAATGCAAGTTATGTTGGGGGAAGAATTGATGATTTAGATAATTATACAGTTTGTGATTTAAGCTTTTCTAAAATTATAAAAGTTATAGAAAGAGATTATGAAATTAAATTAACTGTTAATAATTTATTTGATCAGGATTATCAGGTTGTTGATGGCTATCCAATGCCCGGCCGTAACTTTATGGTCAACTTAAGCACTAAATTTTAGTTAAACCTACAAATTAACTATAGAAAGGATGATGATAATGAAGCACAATAAAATAATATATCTAACAGCCTTCCTCTTATCGTTGTCCCTTATCCTGCTGCTGGAAGCCAGTTCTTTAAAGCTTCTGACAGAAGATATAAAACCAATTGAAAAAGAGAAAATTGAAATAGAACTATTATTATCTGCTTCTGATGAACTTTTAGGGGAAGAGACTCAGACAGATAAAACTAAAAATGTTAAAAATCAAAATAAATTAATAGTAAATCAAGAGCAAAATAAGAAAGCAGATAAAAATAGTTCAGCTGTGGAAGAAGAAATTACAGAAGAAAAGGAACAGCTTGTTGAAGATAAAATAATAGAAAAAAAAGAAACGCCAAAAAAAGAAATTAAAAAAGTAAAAAATAAGCCGGTTAAGCCGAAACAGCAGGAAAATAATGAGATAATAGAAGAAACAGAATTAGAAAAAAAAACTGTAAAAAGGGAAAAAGTTGAAGTTGAAAATAAGCCACCTGCCTGGATGCAGGACTCTAAAAATAAATCTTTACAAGATAATTCTGAAGAGCAAAAAGTAGATAAGAAAAATGATAAATTTGATTTAGATAGTTTTATAGCTAATTTAGAAGCAGAAGAAAAGTTAGAAAAAAATTCTCAAAAAACAAAAAAAGCTGCAGAAACTTCAGTCAGTCAAACTGATAATAGCAGCACTTTTAATGAAATTGATAATAAAAGTCAGGAAGAAAATAAGGTTTATGATTTAAGAAAAGGCAGCCCAGATTCAATTAAAAAACCAGAGATTAAAGAATACAGTAAACCGAGTTACCCTTCTAATTTAAGAAAAAGAAATATTGAGGGTCAAGTTATAGTTACTTTAAGAATAGATAAAGAGGGTGAAATACATGATTTGAAAATAAATAAAAGTTCAGGTTATCAGTCTTTTGATCAGGCTGCTTTAAAAGCAGTTTCAAATTGGAAATTTAAGGCTGCAGAAAAAGATAATAAAAAAGTAGAGATAATAGTAAATCTTCCAATTAAATTTAAGTTGAACTAAAAGGAGGTAAAGCAGATGATTACTGAATTTATTGAAACGGCAGGTGTTGTAGCATATCCACTGCTTTTAGCTGCATTTTCAATGCTGTTTATAATTATTGAAAGAACTATAGTTTTTATTTTAAATTACAGAACAATTAATAAAGGTGAATATTTGGAGGCAATTTCTAATTTTAATACAAATAATATAAAAACCAATATTTTAAAAGATAAAAAAGGAATTGCAGCAAAAATATATTATAATACCTTAATTAAAAAGCCTAAAAATCGAGAAGAATTCAAATTGTATCTTGATGCAGAAGAAATTGATCAGCTGCCGGAGCTTGAAAAACACTTAGGATTTTTAAATTTCATTGCTCAGGTTGCCCCAACCTTGGGGCTTCTGGGAACTGTTAGTGGAATGATCAAAACATTTCAGGTCCTTGGTCTAGGCGGCAATCCAGAGCAGATGGCCCTTGGTATTTCCGAAGCTCTGTTTACTACAGCTGCTGGCTTGATTATATCACTGCCGGCTGCAGCATTTTATCATTATTTCTATGCAAAAATAGAAAAACTGCATAATCAAATGAATAATTTAAAATTAGAAAGTGAGGCCGTGCTTTTTAAACAGGAAATTAAGGAGTCCAATAAGAAGGAGCTGAAAAATAATGAAATATCAGCCTAAAAAAAGGAATTCTACCTTAAATCTGGCCCCGATGATTGACATAGTGTTTTTGTTACTAATTTTCTTTTTAGTATCTTCTACCTTACAGGGAGAGGAAACCTTATATAATATTACAGTTCCCGCCAGCAGCATCGGTCAGAGTTCACCCCAGGAGGCGATAAATATTTTTTTAGATAAAAATAATATAATATATTTTGAGGAGAAGCAGTACAACAGTCAAAATATTGGAGAATTATTTACTAAAATAAAATATAGCTCAGATAAAAAGGTGAAGATTTATGCTGACCAGGAAAGTGACTTTGAATCGGTCATATTTTTAGTTGAAAAATTTAAAAGTCAGGGTTTTCAAAATATTTCATTTGCCCTGAGGGAGAAAAATTAAATATTTATTTCTCAATTACTAAAATAAAAAAGGATTTTTCCAATCTTATTAGAATTATATATTTAAGAGCACAATTATTAATTTTAAATAAAGGTAATTTAATAAAAGCAAATGGAGGCGATTTTCGTGAATAAAAATTTAGGGATGTTTTTAGTTTTTATAGCTTTAATTTTACTATCAGTTTTAGTGGTAAACGGTTTATATTTTAATGTTCCGGCTTTAGAAACGGCAGAGAGAGAAGTTCCAGCAGAAGAGCTAACTGAGGATTATATTACTGCTAATTTAAGTATCAGTCAGCAGCAGGAATATGACGCCAATATTGTTGATGCAGTGCTCGGTTTCGAAAACGAAAATACCGAACAGGCAGCAGCGGTAGCAGAAAATAATAAGATTGTAAATAAGTTAATGACAATTTTAGAGGAGGCAGAGCTTCAAAATATAGAAACTCAGGGTTTTAGAGTTTATCCTCAGACTAGAACTAATGAACAAACCGGAGAAAGAGTTACTTATTATACGGTTAGCAATCAGATTAAGTTTACTTCTACTAATTTAGCTGAATTACCAGTTTTATTGGGCCGGTTACTGGAGGCAGGTGCCAATAGAGTGGTTAATATTAACTATCGTCTGGAAAGCAATGAACAGGCTTTAGAAGAAGTTACAGCTCAGGCTTTAAGCTCTCTTAAAGAGAAAGCTGCTTTTTTAGCTGAGAATCTGGATAAGGAAAATTATAGAATTAAAAAAATTGATATTGGGAACCAGAATATTTATGGTAGTGATTCCCTAAAAACAATGACTAGAACTGCAGAAACTGGAGACTTTACGAAAGTTCCGCTGGCAGAGCAAAAGGTTAATATTAGTGTATCCCTATCAGCAGCAATAGAATTATACTAATTAGAAATCAAAAGGGCTGAGCACAGGTATAAGAGGCTCAGCCCTTTTTTTTTTGCATTTTTTATTTATTATTAAGTAAAAAGTTGGCTGCTCTTTCCATATCATCTTTAGATGCTACCAGAAAGACCTGATTGCCGGCAAAAATTTCTCTATTTCCCCTGGGTACAATATATCTATCCTGTTTTTTGTCGAATATTCCTGCAATGACACAATTTTCGGGAAA
>JASMSZ010000051.1:0-37968 GCA_041694515.1 Halanaerobium sp. | reverse complement strand
AAATAAAGCTGCCGATATTAAGGCAGTTCTGGGTATATCCTGGTCCTTCATTTTTTTTAATCCAACTGTCACTCCAGCTGCTGTAAGCACAGCTCCACTGATTAAAATTGGTGCAGACAAAACACCTTCCGAAATATGCATAGTCTCCCTCCTTTCTTTTAAATTAGAATTGTTATTTTACTCAGCTATCTTTTAACTTTTAATTGATTCAGTGATTTTATTTAAATAACACTGCTGAACACCATTATATTCTACAAGACTCTGCAGTTAAATCTTAACCTGATAATCCTCTGTCGCGATTTAAACCATGCTTTTTATATGCTTGCATTCGAACAGGTGGTAAAACCAAAAATAGCAAAAGAACAAAATGTCCTTCGGACAATCTGTAATATAGTAAGGTTAAATTTTGTTGATAGCGGAAATTATGAAACTATAAATATTATCCACAACAAACCATCAGGTATAATTTCCTGGCTAATAAAAAAAGATCCCAACCCTCAGGTTGAGATTAAAAGTATATAAGCATAATTAAAGTTACTTAAATCAAAAATCTAATAACTTTAACAAGCAGCTAAATTAAATAATTATCTACCTGATACCTGTTCCCGAGGTCATTTGTAGATTATATAAAAGGCAGGTCTCCTGACTTCTAATTTAATATTTAAATTTCTACCTTCCCTACAATTAAATTATAGGTGGTATAACAAAATCTAAAGAACAGTTATAGTGGCGGGTCCGCTCAGGATTTTAACCTAATTCTCTATTTTCTTCAGCCGCAGCTAAAGCACCTTTTTAGATAAAATATTTTATTTTTTAATTTAGATTTAAATACCTATCTATTAACTATATCTTAATTTATTGTATTTGTAAAATTTAATTTACTTAAAATTATCTCCTGATCATAAATTTTTAGCTCAGTCAAAGAACAATTATCTATCTGAAACTGCCAGAAATTTTCGGGCTGAATTGACAGAACAGCTGTCAGATACAATTTGATAACCCCTCCATGGGTAACTACCAGTATTTTATTGCCCTGGTATCTCTCAATAATCTTCTGGAAAAAAGCTTCTATTCTAAATTTGAAGTCCGAAAGTTTTTCTCCCCCGGGGGGATAATTGTGAACTGGATCCTGCTGCCAGGCGGAGGCCAGATCGGAATATTGTTTTTTTATTTCTGCAAAACTTAATCCTTCCCAGTCACCAAAATTCATCTCTCTCAGCTGTTTACTTTCTTTAATTTCTGAATTTTTCTCCCGGGATATCATTAAAGCTGTATTTTTTGCTCTTTTTAAATCACTGCTGTAAATTTGGTCAAACTCTAGCTTCTGGGTGATTTCAGCTGCTTTTTTGGCCTGTTCCCTCCCCCTTTTATTTAAATCAATATCAGTCTGACCCTGAAAAATTGACTTCTGATTCCAGTCTGTTTCTCCATGTCTTAATAAATATAATCTAGTTAACATCAGATCTCCACCTTAAAGTATTTCATTATGAGATTTTTTTCTTTCTACCAGCTGTGAAATAGCTTTTTCTACCTTTTTTTTAACTAGCTGATATTCCGAGTCATTAGGCTGATAATTACTGTTAGATAAAATTTGGGGATTGTACTCCACTATAATTTCTCTTATTTTAGCTAAAAATTCAGCCGAAGCTATTTCCCTGAAAATTAGTTTTCTAAGTTCAATACTATTAATATTTTCTATAATTGCCTTCCTTTTTTCTGACATTATATCAAGCAGAAGCCGGTATTCCATTCCAAAATCAGATTCCAGTTTTTTTCTGATATTTTTTGAAAGAGCAGGCAGGTTTGAACCGGAAGCAGCAGTCAAAAGCAATTCGCCTCTTTTTACCACTGCTGGAACAGTAAAATCTGAAAGTTCAGCGCTATCTATTATATTAACCAGAATGTTTTTCCCCCGGGCCAGGAAAGCAATTCGTTGATTTAATTCTGAATTATCAGTGGCAGCAAAAACTAAACATTGTCCAATTAAATCTTCATCTTTAAATTTTCTTTTCAAAAAAATATATTTTTCTGATTCCTGATTTAAATAGGGTAAGAATTCCTGATTAAATTTCGGAGCAATTATTTTTATCTGGGCTCCGGTCTGCAGCAGCCGCTTAAATTTACGCAGTGCTACTTTACCCGCGCCTACAATTAAAACATTTTTTTCTTTTAAATTTAAATTTATCGGGTAAAATCTCACAGCTGTCCTCCTTTAAAAATACAATTATTCTTTTTCGCCTACTGCAAAAATTGTTTTTACAGCTTCTAATTGAGCTTCTTTTGGTTTTTCACTTTTTATCGCCAGCTCTTTAAGTCCAACAGTTGGCTGGTGTAATAATTTATTTAAGAGGCGGTGAGCCAGCTGCTCAATAATTTCTTCCGGTTCAAGCTCTGAATTTCTAAGCTGATGCAGAGCTCTTTTTACTTCTTTTTCTTTGATAGAATGAGCATCCTCTCTCATCTCCTTAATCAAAGGGACACAGCGGCGTTCACGCAGCCAGCACTGAAAATTATATTTTTCTTCTTCAATTATTGCTTCTGCTTTAGTAACTTCATTTTCCCTTAAGTTTAAATTTTTATCAACTACCCTCTTTAAATCATCTATATTGTATAAATGAACTCCGGGAAGCTTTTCAACATTTTGATCAATATCTCTTGGGAGAGCAATATCAATTAAAAACATTGGTCCATGTTTTTTTTCTACCGTATCTAAAAGATCATCTTTATGAAGTACTGTATGAGGAGCTGCTGTAGAAGCAATTATAATATCAACTTCTTCCACTCTAGTTTTAAATTCTTCCCAGTGAATAACTTCTCCCCCATATTCAGCAGCCAGTTTCTGTCCATTAGCATAAGTACGGTTTGCCACCAGAATTCCTTCTACACCATAATTAAGTAAGTTTTTAAGTGTTAACTCTGCTGTCTCACCAGCGCCGAGAATCATCACTTTTTCTCCATTGAGGCTGCCAAAAATATCCCGGGCCAACTCCACTGCCGCATAACTTATCGAAACCGCCCGCTCATTAATTTTAGTTTTAGTTCTTACCATCTTTCCAACTTTAATAGCTTCCAGGCAGAGCTGATTTAAATAAGAGCCAGTTAGATTTTCTTCTTTATATTCTCTAAACTGTTTTTTAATCTGAGCTAAAATCTGATCTTCTCCTTTGACCAGAGAATCAAGCCCGGCTGCCACCCGGTATAGATGCTCAACGGCCTGCAGATCATGGTACTGATAAAGATAGTCATTTAAATCATTAATTTTATATTTAAAATGGCCCTTAAGAGTGTTCTCCAGCAGCTTATAAATATATTTTTTTAAAGTGTTTCTAGTTTCAACTTCTTTTTCAGAATAAAGATAGACCTCAAAACGATTACAGGTACTTAATATAAAAAACTCTTTAAAAAAATTTTTGCTCAATTCCTCATTTAGCTCTTTTTTGATCTCAACTGTTTTTTGAGAAAGCTGATCTCTAATTGATATTGGAGCTGTTTTATGATTAATTCCGGATACTAAAAGCTGCATCAAAAGCCTCCTTGTTTTTCAAAATTTTTATGTCTGGTTTTAGATTTTACTTTTATTCAATTTTAATTATATTACAAAGTTTCTTCTACTGCAAAAAAATTTGAAACAACGATAGGTACCTGGTACAAGTGAATTAATTCACTTGTACCAGGTACCTATAAAATACAATCAATATAATTTAACCCTTGTCTATCTACAGCTGATTTTATATAATTAAGGCAGGTCAGATTAAATATTTAGATTCTTTATTAAATCTAATTTAAACCAGAGAGGGGTTTTAGTATGTATGGAAATAAAACTATAGAAGAATTCTTAGATGATCTCAGCTCCAGTAATTCTATTCCGGGCGGCGGCAGTGCCGCTGCTTTAAGTGGAGCCTTAAATGCTGCAGTTATTAGCTTTATTGCTAACCTGACAGTTGGTAAGGAAAAATATCAGGATGTTGAAGCTGAAGCCAGAGAAATATTTGCAGAAAGTGAAGAATTAAAAAAAGAGATGCTGCTGATGATTGATCAGGACAGTAAAATTCTTTCGGATATTTTAGACAGCTATCAAGCCGGAGATCAGAAAAAAGTTAGATCAGTCTGTCAGGATGCAGTAGAATTTTCGATGGATATGACTAAAAAAGCAGTCAGACTGATGCGCCTCAGCCTAGAAATTAGTGAAATTGGAAATAGAATGCTGGCCAGTGATTTTGAAGTAGCAGCTTACATAGGAGATGCGGCAGTGGGCAGTGCAGTTGCCAATGTTAAAATTAATCTTAAAAGTCTGGATAATGAAGAATATAAAGCAAATATCAAAAAAGAATATTTAAAATTAAAAGATGAGAGTTCTCGCCTGAAAGAAGAAATAATTGAACTTGCTGATAATTAACTCCAAATAAAAATAGAAATAATATGCTATCAGACAAAATACTTAAATGAATTTATTAAAATTATAAACAATAAAATTAATAGTAAAAGGAAGTGGAGATATGAAAAAACTTGGTGGTAAAGAAATAGCAGAAAAAATTAAAAAGAATTTAACTGCTGAAGTTAAAAAACTAAAAAGCACAACCGGAAAAGCACCTCACTTAATTGTACTGCAGTATGGAGAAGATGCAGCAAGCAAATCCTATGCTCAGAGAATTGAAACAAACTGCGAAAAAATTGGTATAGAATTTGAATATCAGCAGTTTATTGAAGAGCCGGATAAATTTAAATCCCGCTTAAAAAAAGCCAATGAAGATGATACAATTACTTCAATTATGGTTCAGCAGCCGCTTCCGGCTGAATTAAAAGAAAGTCTGGAAATGATCAATCCTAAAAAAGATATTGAAGGGATCACCTCCGCTTCCCTGGGAAAACTTTTTGTTGGCTTAGAAACTCTAAATCCTGCTACAGCTGAAGCATGTATGGAAATTCTGGATTATTATGAGATCCCGCTCAAAGGTCAGCGAGCTGTTGTAGTTGGCAGAAGCAATATTGTTGGTAAACCTGTCTCCATTTTATTACAGCAAAAACACGCTACTGTAACTATGTGTCATTCCCGCACTAGAGATTTAGAATGGGAATTAAAACATGCTGATATAGTCGTAGCAGCAGTGGGAAGAGCAGAAATGATTAAAGGCGAAATGCTGAATAAAGATTCGGTAGTTATTGATGTTGGTACTAATTTTGTTGATGGAAAACTACTGGGAGATGTTGATTTTGATTCTGCCGCAGATAAAGTTAAAAGTATAACCCCTGTTCCCGGTGGAGTTGGAACGGTTACCAATCAGGTTTTAATGCGTAATATAGTCAAATCATTTAAAAATTTGCACAGGATTAAATAATCAAATAGAATTATTTTGCAAAAATTATAATAGCAAAATTAGAAAATCAATATACCAGATAAAATTCAAAAAAGGCCCTGCCTTAGAACTTAAGGCAGGGCCTTTTTATTAAACTATTAAACTTTTTACTCAGTAATTAATTCTAAAGGGACAGGAATATATTCTTCAACTTTATTTCCATTAGCTACCTTAACTGCTGTTTCTACTGCCATTTCACCCATCAAAGTAGGTCTTTGGGCAACAGTAGCTGCCATTTTACCTTCTTTTACAGCTTCTACTGCATCATCAATAGCATCAAAACCTACAATCATAATCTCATCTGAACGACCAGCAGCTGAGATAGCTTCCATTGCACCTAAAGCCATATTATCATTGTGTGCAAATACAGCATCAATATCTGGATTACCCTGCAGAATATTTTCCATAACTGTCATACCTTCTGCTCGGTCAAAACCTGCAGGCTGTCTGGCAATCACTTTTAAATTAGGATATTTATCCATCACAATATTAAATCCTTTACCTCTATCTCGAGCAGCAGAGGTTCCTGGAATTCCCTGAAGTTCGACAACATTACCTTCTTTATTTAACTGCTTAGCAATAAACTCACCTGCCATTTTACCACCCTCAACATTATCAGATGCAATGTGGCTTACAACATCTCCACCTTCAGCTGCACGGTCGACTGTAATTACAGGTACACCTGCATCATTAGCAGCTGTAATTGCCGAAACAACAGCATTTCCATCAACAGGATTCACAATTAAAACATCGATCTGTTTGATTAATAGATCTTCAACACTGCTTAACTGAGCTGCAGCATCATTTTGAGCATCTACAGTTAAGATTTCTACTCCCATTTCTTCTGCCATAGCTTCAGCACCATCTTTTAAGTCAACAAAGAAAGGATTATTTAGAGTAGATACGGCCAGACCAATCTTAATATCCTGAGCTGCAGCACCAGCTGATAGTCCAACCAATAGAATTAATGATAAAACTAAAACAATAGTTAATTTTCTCATTTTTTTTATTCCTCCTTGAATTTTATTCTTCAAATGAATTTTGTCAAAAAGAAGCTGCTAACAGGCTCACCTCCTATTTGAAATATTTTACTTAATTTATATTATCACTGCTGCTGGCTCTTACGATCTAAGAAGACAGCAAGCAGAATAACAGCGCCTTTGGCAACTAATTGATAAAATGAAGATACATTTAAGAGATTTAATCCATTATTTAAAACTGCAATTATTAAAGCACCAACAATAGTACCAACTACCCCTCCACTACCACCAGAAAGGCTTGTTCCACCAAGAACAACAGCTGCAATTGCATCTAACTCATAACCTTCTCCTGCCATCGGTTGAGCGGAATTCAGTCTGGAAGTTAAAATAATACCACTTACAGCTGCTAAAAAACCATTAAGGGCATATACTGCAATTTTTATTTTATCTGTATTAATACCGGATAATTTAGTTGCTTTTTCATTCCCGCCAATAGCATAAATATAGCGGCCCAGTGGTGTTTTTTTAAGTAAAACATAAATTATAAATAAAAGCAAAAACATAATGACAACCGGGACTGGAATTCTGCCTAAATATCCTGCTCCAAAAAAACGAAATGTTTCATCAAATCCGGAAATCGGACGACCATTTGTATAAATTAAAGTAAAACCTCTTGCTATTGTCATCATTGCTAAAGTTACAATAAATGCCGGCAGTTTGGCCTTTGCAACTGCAATTCCATTAAATAAACCTAAGGCTGTACCAGCTGCCAGACCAATTAAAATAGCTAAAAATACATTAAGACCTGAATTTACAATCATTCCAGCGGTTACCGCTCCAGAAAAAGCAAGCATTGAGCCTACTGAAAGATCAATACCACCTGTTAAAATCACCATTGTCATCCCAAAAGATACAATAGCAATGATCGAAACCTGTCTAACTACATTTAATAAGTTTGGTATTGTTAAAAAATAAGGACTTAAAAAAGATAAAATAATAACTAAAGCTAAAAGTCCAATCCCTGTCTTAAATTTATTTAAAATTTCTAAGATATTCTTTTTGTTTAGATTGCTACTAAGATTATTCAATTTACTGATTCCTCCTTCCGGTTGCCAGCTGCATTATCTCTTCCTGATCTGCATCAGCGGCATCCAGCTCTCCCATTATTTCTTTTTCGTGCATCACCAAAATCCGACTGCTTAAATTTAAAACCTCAGGCAGCTCTGAAGAAATTAAGATTACTCCCACTCCATTATCAACTAAATCCTGCATCAAATTATAGATTTCTCTTTTAGCTCCCACATCAATTCCGCGGGTTGGTTCATCTAAAATTACAACCTCCGGCTTTGTAGAAAGCAGCTTAGAAATTACGACCTTCTGCTGATTTCCACCACTTAAATTTTTAACCAGCTGCATTTCCGAAGGTGTTTTAATACTTAAATCCTCAATATATTTTTGAGCAAGTTCTTTTTCAGCAGCCGCATTTATAAAAGTATGGGCTTTGAGCATTGTAGTTAAAACAGAAATGCTTATATTGTCCGCAACCGGGAGTCCAAGCACTAAACCCTCATCTTTACGATCTTCACTTAAATAAGAAATGCCATTAGCCAGAGCATCAGCAGGAGAATCGATTTCTAATTTCTGACCTCTAAAATATATATATCCTTTTTTTTCTTTATAAACTCCGAAAACAGCTTTTGCCAGTTCAGTTCTTCCAGAACCCATTAAACCAGCGATTCCTAGGATTTCTCCTTTGCGCAGAGAAAACGAAGCCTCTATAATTTTGTCAGGTACAGATAAATTTTCAACTCTTAAAATTTCTTCTCCCAGATTAAATTGCATTTTAGGAAAACGATCTTCAATTGTTCTACCTACCATCATCTTAATTAATTGATCCTCATCGGTCTCAGCTGTCTCAACTTCTCCCACAAATTCTCCATCTCTTAAAACCGTTACCCGATCACAGATCTCAAAAACCTCTTCCAGTCGATGTGAGATATAGACAATTGATATCTCCTGTTCCTTTAGTCTTTCTATTAATTCAAATAAAATCTCAATTTCCTGATTGGTTAAAGAAGAAGTTGGTTCATCCATCACCAGTATTTCGGCATTTTGAGAAACTGCCTTTGCAATTTCAACCATCTGCTGACTACCAATATTTAAATCCTTTATTTTTGCTCTGGGATCAATCTGGACTCCGAGCATATCCAGAACTTCTTCTGTATTTTGATAGAGTTTTTTATAATTTACAAAAATTCCGTTTCTATCTTCACGACCAAGATAAATGTTTTCCGCCACATTAAGATGGGGAATTAATTCTAATTCCTGATGAATTATTGCCAGACCGGCATTTTGAGCTTCCTTTGTACTCTCAAATTCAACCGGCTCACCTTTCAATATGATTTCACCTTCATCCCGCTTATGAATTCCATTCAGAACCTTCATCAAAGTTGATTTCCCGGCTCCATTCTCTCCCAGTAGAGCATGGACTTCTCCTTTGCGAAGAGAAAAATTAACCTTATCTAAAGCTTTAACTCCAGGAAATGTTTTAGTGATATTTTTCATTTCCAGTACTTTTTCTTTTCCCATTTAAAAATCAACTCCTGAAATTAAAATTATATTAGCATAAGGAATTATTTCTCCACTCCGGACCACAGCTCTGGAGTTATTTATTTTTCTTTTAAATTCTTCATGTGGTATATATTCAACTTCTATATCTGGCAGTAAAGCAATGATTTTTTCTTCCAATTCTGGACTCTGTTCTTTAATCTCTGCTGCCAGAATTGCTTTCTCTACAACTAGATCATCTAAAGTAGCTCTGAGTATTTTTAAAAATTCAGGATAACCTTTTGTTAACGATAAATCTATTCTTTCAATTGCCTGAGGAATCGGCAGACCACAGTCCGCAAGAACCAGACTATCTTTATGTCCCATCTCAGCAATTACTCTTGTTAATTCGCTATTAATTATTCCATTTTTTTTCATCTTAGGTACTCCTTTCTGCAAGGAACTCATTTAACTCTTTTTTATCAGGAATAGAACTCTGAGCGCCTCTTTTGGTGACTGAATAAGCTGCAGCCTTAACAGCGAAATCCAGAGCCTCTTTATAATTATTTTTTTCAATTAAACTGGCTGCAAAAGCACCTGCAAAAACATCTCCAGCTGCTGTAGTGTCAACTGCTTCAACTTTTAAAGAATCAAAATGAAGTGTCTGCTGCTTACTATAAAAGTTAACACCTTTTTCTCCCTCAGTCACTATAATGTTTTTTACTCCCTTATTTAAAAGAATATTTATTTTATCTGAACGGCTTTCAGCTTCAGTATCTGCTAATAATAAATCCAATTCTCCTTCATTTGGCAGTAAATAAT
This sequence comes from Halanaerobium sp., assembly GCA_041694515.1. Lineage (GTDB taxonomy): Bacteria > Bacillota > Halanaerobiia > Halanaerobiales > Halanaerobiaceae > Halanaerobium. Next base: position 28,265 of record JASMSZ010000051.1, on the reverse strand, counting down.
CTATTTTAGATAGGATATGATCAGATAGTTTTTGTGCTGGGGCTGGATCCAAAATTATTTTTGTGTTATTTGCTGAAGCAATTTCTACAATTTTTTTAATAGTTTTAACCGGTATTTCTAACTGTAACAGTATGATTTCTGCTTCAATAATTTTATCTTTAATTTTCTCAATCTTTTTAAGATCCAGTTCATGATTGGCTCCTGGAGACACAATAATTCGATTATTACCCTCTGGATCAACCGTTATTACTGCGACACCTGTACTTACACCCTCAATTTCAAAAATATTATTGATTTTTGCTCCCCCATTTTCCAGGCTTGCTTTTAGTCTGGGAGCAAAACTATCGTCTCCACAGGCTCCAATAAATTCTACCTTATTTCCCAGTTTTGCTGCCGCAAGAGCCTGATTGGCTCCTTTGCCGCCAGGGATCTGTTCAAACTTACCACCAATAATTGTTTCTCCTTCTCTGGGGTAACGATCAGTTTCTACAACTAAATCCATATTCATGCTTCCAATTATAAGTATTTTAGACAACTAATTCACCTGCCTTCTTTTTTAGCTATATTTAAACTGATTCTCGAATAATTAAGTTAGTTTTTAAAATATGATCTTTAATTTCTGCTGCCTGATTATTTATCATTCTTAACAGTACTGTTACTGCTCTTTCTCCCATACTATATTTAGGCTGCCGCATAGTAGTCAATTCCGGTCTTAAAAGTGAAGCAATATCAATATCATCATGGCCGGCAACTGCAATATCAACCGGAATCTTTAAATTAGCAGCGAATAGAGCTTTATATACTCCAGCAGCACTTAAATCATTAGCTGCAAAAACAGCAGCAGGAGGATTTTCGAGCTTAAGTAGCTTCTGCATTGCTTCAAACCCAGAATGCTGAGTATAATCTCCTTCAATAATGTAGTCATCATTTATCTCAAGTTCATACTCCTTAAGCGCTTTTTTATAACCTTCCAACCGTTTTCTGGCAGTAGTAGTATTTAAATCACCACTAATATGTGCTATTTTTCTATAGCCTTTTTTTAGCATATATTCTGTCATCTGATAGGCAGAATCTTTATTATCAATACTGACCAGGGGATAGGAACCACTGAGCACAGATCTATCAATCTGAACAACCGGAAAGTTTGCAGCTTTCAATTCTTTAAGTATTTCTTCATTTCCCAGAGAAAGAGAAACAATTAAACCATCTACCTGTTTACTTTTAAATAATTCAACTGCTTTTCTTTCTCTTTCTAAATGATTATCAGTATTAAAAAATATAACAGAATAACCAAGTTTCTGTGCTTTATCCTCAATCGCTCTCGCTACCTGAGGGAAAAATGGGTTGCTGATATCTGGGATAATCAGGCCAATAGTATGTGTTTTTTGCATTACCAGCCCCCGGGCCACACTATTGGGATTATAATTCATCTCATCAATTATCTTTAATATTTTAGCTCTAGTATCATCCCCAACATCAGGTTTGTTATTTAAAACCCGGGAAACCGTGGTCACTGATACATCTGCTTCTTTTGCTATGTCTTTGATTGTTACTTTCATTAGTTATCACCTAATTTATAATAAAATTACCAAACAATCTTCATTTAAATATAATTACCTCGTTTTTTAAGTTTAAATTTTAATAATTCAGATTCGTTAACGTTTTCGGTAACGTTTCCAATTATTATTATAAAATATTCTGAAAAATTAATCAAGTAATAATTCTATTATTTTTAGTTAGAATTAGTCTTTAGTTAAGTTTATCTCTTTCTCAAGCTTAAATTTTAATTCTAGATAACTTAGACTAAGTTATTCTTTTAATACACTTACTAAAACAATTTCTTAAATTATTTGTTAAGAAAAAGAAAAAACTCCCCGGGGGAGGGGAGTAAAATTATAATCAGCAAAAATTTATTTAAATTAAGTTAAGAGAGCTCTAACAATTATAAATCCAATTGAAGGTGCTACCAGAGTTCCCAGACCGGTATAAAAAGTAGCTGTCATAGCTCCATAAGGAACTAACTCCGGATCAGTTGCTGCCAGACCTCCAGCAACTCCACTGGTAGTTCCTATTAAACCGCCATAAACCATAGCTGAAGTTGGATTATCCAGTCCGACTAATCCAGCAATAAAAGGCGTAATAATCATGGTCAAAATAGATTTTACCAGACCAGCTGCTACAGAAATAGCTATAATTTCTGAACTAACCCCCAGAGCTGTACCTGTTACCGGACCAACAATAAAGGTCACTGCTCCAGCTCCAATTGTAGTTACTACTGCCGGATCTGTATAACCTAAAATTACAGCAATTATACTACCAACTACAAAAGAAAACGTAACTCCAACTAAAAGGGAAATAACCCCTACCGGCCCTGCTTTTTTAAGATTTTTTAACTTTACACCATAGGCAGTTGAGATAATAGTGTAATCCCGCAGCATACTTCCACCCAGCAGACCGATACCGGCCCCACCAAAGATGGAAACATCAGCTAAACCACTGCTGCCTCCAGTAACTCTTCCCCCAATATAAGCTAAGACTAAACCAGTTATAATTGCCAGGGCAGAAGCTATTCTTTCTTCTCCCATCATAATTGATATCTTTTTTGTCACAAACATAATCAATGCAACCAGAGCTATCGAGATAATTAAATGATCTGCTCCGGCAAATGAATTTACGGCATTTGCAAACAAGTTAAAATCACTTCCAATCTAATTTTTATTTAATTTCGATAATAACGGCACTAAAAACATTGCTCCAATAGTTGTTACTCCACCAGCTAAAATAGCAACTGCTCCACCTCTTACTGCACCAACCACATTTAATCTGGCTGCCATAGCTACGATAATTGGAATATACAGAGCACTTAAAAATCTAATTCCATTTTCAGTTCTGGTCTTAAAATTAAAGCCTCTATTTTCTAGATAATTAACAGTAAGCACCATAAAAAGCATGGCAAGACCAACTCCACCAACATCTCCACCAGTTCCAATAAACTGGCCGAGTAATCTTCCTAAAAAGGATCCCAGCAGCATAAAGAATGCCACAAATCCCATGCCAAGAATCTCCATTATTTCACTCCTTTGTCTCATAAAAAGCTATTTATTATTTGAAACTAATTAAGAAATTATTCCTTTTTCCCGCATCTCTTTAATCTCTTGCTCACTAAATCCAAGACTTTCTTTAAGGACTGAATCAGTATGTTCTCCCACTGCAGGTGCATGAGTTTTTATTTCACCTGGAGTTTCTGATAAATGGAAAGGAGAACCAGCTACTTTAACTTTACCAACACCCGGCTGTTCTAAATCTACTATCATATCTCTATATTTTAAATTTTTATCTTCAACTACTTTATCTACTGTATTAACAGGAGAATACGGTAGATCATATTCTTCAAAAATTTCAGTCCACTCTGCAGTAGTCTTTTCTTTCAATCTTTTGGCAAGAATCGGAATCAACTTACCTTTATTTTCGGCTCGTAAAGGATTTGTTTTAAAACGCGCATCATCTGCCAGTTCTGGCATCTCAATTGCCTGACAGAATTTCTGCCAGAGGTTATCATTTCCAATTGGAGTTACTATATAGTTATCCTTTGTTTTAAAAGATTGGAAGGGTACAATTGTTGGATGAGCTCCGCCTAAGGGGCCGGGAACTTCTCCTGCCATTGTATATCTGGCAATAGCATTTTCTAAAACAGAAACTAATCCATCAACCATTGACATATCAACATGCTGCCCTCTGCCGGTTCTGTCTCTGTAACGAAGAGCACTTAAGATACCAATAACTGCCTGGTGTCCGGCCATAATATCACCAATAGAGCTTCCTACCCGACACGGTTCTCCACCTTCAGGACCGGTAATGCTCATTAGACCACTATAGGCCTGAGCAACCATATCATAGGCCGGTTTACTTGCATATTCTTCTAAAGCATCATGACCAAAACCACAGATTGAACAATATATTATATCCTCTTTGATTTTCTTCAATTCTTCGTAAGAAAAACCAAGTTTTTTCATGGTGGTAGGACGATAATTTTCAACTACCACATCTGCATCACTGATTAAATCTCTTAAAATTTCTTTACCTTTTTCTTCTTTTAAATTTAAAACCACACTTTTTTTATTACGGTTAATACTGATAAAATATCCACTTCTCTGATCTCCCAGCTCATCTTCGACAAAAGGTCCAAACTGTCTGGAATCATCACCGTAAGGTGGCTCTACTTTAATAACTTCTGCCCCCAAATCTGCTAAAATCATTGTAGCAAATGGGGCTGCTAAAACATGACTTAGATCTATTACTTTAATTCCGTCTAATGCACCCACAAAAATCTCCCCCTATTGATTTATTTTTAATAAAAAGCCAAATTCGACCCAGGGTCAGATGACTCATAGTCGAATTATATAATATTCTAATAAATTTGTCCAGCTAATTTTACCTTTTTGAAGCAAATTAGTGTTTTTATTAATATTTCAAAGGTTAAAGCTTCTAATCCTTTTTAAGGACTTAAAAACACTTTAAGAATTAATTATATTTTCTTCACGTAAATAACCCCGGCATTTAAACCGGGGCTAAACAGAACATTACTGTCCTGGGATAACTTAATCTCCATAAATTATTGGTATATCAATATCATGGTGATCCAGTTGATCTTCTGTTATAAAAATATCTTGAGTATATCCAGCAAGAGGCCTGGTTCCTTTAGGTAGAGATTCTTTTAAAAGAACTAATTCATGTTGACCTAAAGGTATATTCTGAAAATAATATTCTCCACTTTGATCAGTATAATCTTTTTTATTAAGACCAGCAATTTCTATTCCTGCCCACATCAGATAATCATCATCCTTGTCTTTAACACCGTTGGCATTTTTATCGATAAATACATTACCACTGATTGTACCATTAATTGTTACCCCAAAGTTTTGCATAACATTTTGATTATCCTTAACTCTAACCAGTATTTCTTCGGTAACAGGTGTATAATCAGCTATTAAATTACGATAATCAAAGTTTAATAGATAAATATCATTAAAGTATGGTTTGAAGATAAAAAATCCATCCCTGTCACTGACAGCCATCATATTACCCAACCTCATTGGAATATCTTCCAGCTTTCTCTCACCTGGATCCATAACTCCATTATAATTTTCATCAAGATAAGTATAGCCAGCAACAATCGGGCGAGGCTCAAAATCTGTAAATCTTGATCCTCTGGTTTTTCCTCCAAGAAATGAAAGCGCATGTGAGTAAGACAAAGTCGCATAACTTTCATACTCATTATTTACAAAATCAGAATAATCTCTACCGACCTCAATTTTTATTTCACTTTCATTATCTCTAATAATATCATAAGCAGCAGAGAAACTTGTGCCCGAATCTCCTTCATCTGGCACAATATATTCTCCCTTTAATTTTATATAACCGGGATTATCGGGATAATAATAATTTCCTGAGAGGCTGACCGATTGATAATCACTTAAAAATTCAGAATGATAGTCCTTTATTTCAGCAGTCAGGCTGAATTCTCTGTCAAAATAGTAATTTAAACGCAGCTTTGTTTCTTCATCTATTCTGTCTGCAGATTCCTCTTCCTCTTCTTTTCTTCTGGAACTCTCTAAAGATAGAGAAGCCCTATCAGCAAAGGAGAGGCGGAGCTGACCATCATATTCTCTGTCATAATATCTTAGTCCTCCATCATCCCGACGCTGTTCTCCATCATAGTTTAAAGATATTAATAAATAGTCATTAAACCGCTTATATAATCCTAACTCTGCTTCATAATCCTGATATTCATCCCTACCAATTAATGAACCACTATAGTCAGCTTTATTATCATAATATCTTAAGTCACTGGAAATTCTAAAAGTATTTCTGTAAATATTATTCTCTAAAATCAGTCCTTTCCGAATCTTTTCTCTTAAAAATTCTCTTGAAAATATGTATCCCTGCTCATTATTTTCTTCATAATAGAAAGAAAGCGCATTATAATTTCTCCAGTTAGGATTATAAATTACCTTAAAAATATAATAGTCAGTCTCATCGATCCGGTCTTCTAAAGTTTTTTCCTGACCTATCCGGGGTTGAATACTGAAATCATTATTCAAATCAAGGCGAAAGGAAACAGACTTACTTTCTCCCTCCTCTTCCTCCATATATTCCGCAGCTTCCGGTGGAAGATATAAATAAATACCTTCAATATATCCCTTCAGCATAGAAAATAATAATTCAGCCTGAGCTCCATTTTCTATATTATCACTTACCCCTCCACTTAACCAGTCAATATTAATTACAGTATTTGGAGCAACTCTAAAAGCAAAGCCGCTTATTGAGGATATGACCTCATCCTCTAAATCACTATCTAGATTTAAAGATTTATTAAAAACTGCTGTTTCAAGATGAAGAGATAAGTCTTTAGTTAAAGCATAACTCGATCTCACCCCTCCTAGATATCCTTCCCAGTCCTCTCCCGAATAATCATCATCCCTATATCTACCAATAAGAAATTCATTTTCTTTAATTCCGGAGTCTAAAATATCATTTGATCCAGAAAGATAACTGACTTTCCTTTCCTCTTCACCTTTTGAATTAGTTTTAACTACTTCAATTTTATTTAAATATTTTGCTTTTAATTCTATATTTTCAAATTTATATTCCTGATCTCTTTTAATTTCTTTTCTTTTTATCAGATTATTATTAAGATAAATTTCTATCAGATCTCCCGATTCAGCTTCTACACTGATACTTGTATAAGGAATTAGTTTATAACTTAACTGATCAGGCATAGAAAAATAGAGTCCCTGGACTTCATTTCTACCTATTGTTTTTTCGAAATTGAAATCATGATTACCGACAATGATCAGCCTATTATTTTCCTGATATTTAAACTTAATTTTGTCAAGTTCATAATCACTTTCCTCTCCGTCAATATTATAATTAAAATCATTATTAATATAATATGCCCAGTCACCTGTTCTACCGTAAAAATTTAAATCTCCTTCTAATTCCTTATTTAACCCTCCAAAAAATCTATCTTCTAAATCCAGCTGAATTCTATAGTGAATTGAACTGAACTGAAAGGAAATATCTTCTCCAAGAATATTTTGTTGTTCTTCTATCTGTTCTTTTTTTTCTTCTTCATCTTCTTCCATATCTTTATCTGTTTCGATATCTTCTATAAATTTTCCTTCCACTACTACTTCCTGAAGAGAATTATTCCAGCTGATATTATAATCAGTTAAAAAACTGAAGACTTCCTTACACAAATAAAATTCTCCTCCAGATATTACAGGAGGCTTATCATCCCATTCTGAATGACCAAAATATCTTTTAGCCTGGAGGTCAACTCGAAGCTCTTTTTGGTTTTTTCTGAGGCTTAAAAGGGACAACTCTCTATTAAAATTTAGATCCACTTCAAGGTATGGGGAAATTAAATTAGCCGGTAAAAGAATATAATCATCTTCTAAAAAATAAAATATTTCGAAAAAATCATCCTGTTGATATATTTTTTCCTGGGTTGTATCATATAAAGTCAGCAGAACAATACTTGTTTCAATATCCAGTTTATCCTCTTTTAATTTCTGAGCTAAGACCAGTCCAGAAATTAAAATCAATAAAATAAATATAGTAACTAAAAATATTAAATTTTTCATTTTTCCACCTACTTACTCTATTTGAATTGGAATCTGATATTCAGCTACCCGATCTGTATTATAAAAACTGAATTCTAACATAAACTTATAGTTTCCTGATTCAAGTCTTTCTTTAAGATAAAAAGAAAAAAATCTTTCATTTTTGGGAAGAATTAATAGTTGATTTAATTTATCTTCCATAATTAATTCATTATTAGAATTAATTATTTTATAAGCAGTATAATATCTCAGATGTCCATCACCATCATTTTTGATCCTTAGAGAAATACCCTGGGGCATTGGTTCTGAATTATTATATAACCTTAAACCCATAAATTTAAAATTATATTTAACACCAACCGGAATATAATAGATTGTGGTACCAATTTGAGTTTTTACTCTCGAACCAGTAGCATCATCTATCAAATCTGTTTCGTGTTCTACAAAAACTATTCCTCTTCTTTCCTTTGGGTTTTCTGATTCAGGACTTGAAACTGTGAACCTTACTATCTGTTTCTGTCCTGGAGCAAGTGTAAACACTCTTGGATTGAATTTAATCAATCCATCAAGAGTATAATCAGTTTCACCAGCTTCAAAAACTACTACAGAATCTTTTTCATCTAAACTCCAGTCATGTAAAACTGTGGTCAATTCTATTTCTTCTTCCCCATTATTTACGACTTCAATTGTGCCAGTACTCCGTTTTCTTTCTAAAGCATTTAAAATTATTCTAGAAGGCTCAACTCTAACAGCAGCAAACACAGAATTAAAAATCAATAAAACTAAAAATACAGTTATACTTAGAATAAATAATTTTTTAGAAATTTTAATTTTTTTTAACATTAAAATTACTCCTTTCTACTTATTCAGGGGCTGAATTATCAGCCCCTGCCTTGTAGTGGAAAAATTGTATTTTCTTAATTATATATTGGTATTTAGATTGTTACTGCTCTAAATATTACTTCACCAGTATATTCACCATGAACTGTATTCATACTGAAAGGAACTTTGAAGTTATGCAGTGCTGTTAATGTTTGACCAGCATTTCTGTTCCGGGTGAAAGTATTCGTTTGATTAAAAATAGTGTCTCCTGTCCAGCCACCACCAAGATTTGATCTCATATATATTGGCAGTGTATTACCTGAGGCATTATCCTCTCCGGTTAAAGCCTGAGATTCTACTTCATATCTATAGTCATCATTAGAAATAACTTCTACTGCAAAAATATCACAGGCACCAATAAATATATCCTGACCTGGATCTATTTCTACATTACTTCCATGTCCTAATGACTCCCAGTTTTCATCTAAATAGCCACCAATTTCGTTATCAAATGTCATCTGATAACCATAACCATTATCAGGGGGATTCACTGTTGTACCATGCGCTGAAGCATCAGGACCATAACTGATTGCAGAGGTTGTGCCCTGATTAGCTGTTAATTTCATTTCTAAATAGCAGGGGATATATGCTTCTACAGGTACTGTGATTTGAACTTCCTGTGTTTTAGAATTTGCAGTATTTACATCATCATAAGCATCTCTATTAAACTCTTCTAAATTTGTATATGCACCAGGATTTTCAGGATCTACATCATTCACAAAAACAACTCCGTCATCATTTTCATGATTAGTATAGAGCTCATAATCTCCGTCTGTATCCCACTCAGATCCTCCCTCTGCTCCTGGACCATACTCATAAGGATCAAGAACACCGGTCTGTGCCATTACAGCACCTGAGAGCATAAATACCAACGCTAAAGCTAATACCAACATTTTTTTCATAATAAATTCCTCCTTGTTTTTTTGAAAGCCCTTTTCTACAACAAAAATTCTATATTAAGTACCAGCCTGAGCTGATAACGTAATCAAGTTTATTACTCAAGGGAAAAACTTAGCTGATAATCTTTTTCTCCGGCATTTACCTTTCTAAAATCTTCAATTCGCAGCTGATAAAAAATTTCTACCTGACCCGAACTTAACTTAGCTGTGTTTGAGCCATTAGCTATAACTGTTTCCACTGCATTCAGGTTAATAAACTCACTCTTGTAATCTACAAAAGATCGGTTTTCAGAATCTGCAGCAGCTCGGATTGAAAGGTTATCCTGACTCTCTTCTGCAGTCATTACTTTAAGCTTCCAGTCTGTATTGGATCTAATTATTATTTTCTGCTGACCTGAGCTATAGAGTCCCATTGTTCTATTTTCAATGTTTTCAATTTTTGCATTCTGGACAGTTCCATTTGTAATTTCCATCCAGGGCCTAATTTCAAAAATTAACTCTATTTCTATAATTTTGAGATCATTTTTCAGATATAGAATATTTTTGTATAAACCAGGTTCATATTCTGCTTTTAAATTTAATTCTAAATTGAGATTTTGATTGTAAAGTAATCTTTCCTTTTCTATATTAACTCTTCTACTTGATAAGGGAATACCTGTCTCTCTATTTAATAATTTTAAATTTCTGCTCCCAATTTTTTTTGTATCTGATCTAAAATAATCATCTTCTGTAAAAATTGTAATAATTTTTCCTTCTAAATTTTGAACCGGAATTGAAAAATTTAAACTCTCATTTTTTTGAGGAGTAAAACTACCAATATAAATCCCTGCTGCCTCTGCATTTACTTGAGACAGTAAAATTATAATTAAAACAACAAAAATAACTTTTAGCTTCATATATTTCCCACCTCCTCTTTGATAAGTTAATAATAACAGTTTAATCTAAAAAAAAACTTATTTTCTTCTCGAAAAAATATTGAAAAAATAAAAAAGCTGCCTTTAAAGGCAGCTTTTTAAAAATATCTACATAATCTTATGTTTTATTATCATAATTTAATTAATTTCTTTAATATCTAAAGATGGTTTTTTATTTAATTCTAAATGCTGACAGAATCGATTAAATCTACTTATAATTATTCCACTACTCATCATATTTATATCCCTGAGCAATAAATACATTTTATTATTACAACTACAGATAACATCACAGGATCTAAGCATAAAACTAATTTTTTCTGCCGCTTCTGAAAAAGAAATTGGCAGCTTTATTCCTTTAAAATCGATTGTGATCATTACAAATTCTTTTTTTAATCTCTTAACATGTCTGCTTTCTAAATCATAAATTTTTTTAAATACATCAAGATCACAGATCATAGCTCCAGAGTTAATCTTATCCTCAAAAACTATATCATCTTCAATTTTGGCGGTTAGCTCTCGACTTGTTTTAATTTTATGATATTCATCCTTTAATTCCTGCCCTGGTAAAACATCAAGCTCTTCCTTTAATATCTGCTCACATTTTTTATAACTGTTAATGGCTTCAGCTATCCGACCCAATTTAACAAGGGATTTAATATAAAGCAAATAGAAATTTTCACGATAAGGGTCATATTTTATCCCACTATGCAGATAATTAACTGTATCCCGATATTTTTGAGCAGTATATAATTTTTCACTAAGGACCCCAATTAGCGTTAGATAATTTTCTCTTAATTTTTCCCGCTGAATTTCTGTCCAGCCCTCATAACGCAGAGAATGAAAAAAATCGCCTCTATAAAGTTGAAAAAGATGTTCTAATTCCTCTACTGCTAAATTTTCTTCATGAATCAGTTGATTTGTTTTCTTCTCGAAATATTCCCAATCTCTCCATATTTCATAGCTGTCATTTATAGAATAACCACCACTAACTGATTCAATAACATCTTTTGGAACCCCATCTCTGGCAAGTGACCTTCTCAATAAATAAATAGTATTATATAATTTGTTTTTGCCATCATTCAGGTCAGATTCTTCCCAGAAAACATCCACCAGTTCTTCTGCAGCAACATTTCTATCTTTAGCCAGTAAAAGATACATTAATAAATAAAGCGCCCTTTTTGAAATCCAATTACTCCCATCAAACTTTTTTCCCCGATACTCAAAATAAAATGGACCCAGACCATAAAAACTAATCTTCTCTACTTCTCTCATAAACACACCCCCCTGTGTGCTGCACATCAATCCACAAAATCTATAAATAGGGGCATCTGTCTTTGCAGGCAAATGTCCATTAATTTAACCAGAACATCAACATTAATAATAGTTTCTTCTTTTCCACCGCGACTCCTGCAGTAAAATTTTTCGGGGGGTAAATAAGCTAATTATTTTTTTATTTTTGAATCCCTATATTTTGCTCTTACTCCACCCACAAGTTTTAGCCTTGTCCTTGCTGCAGTAAGATGGGCTTTACCAATTTCTTTGATTGATAATCTAACAGGTACGGCAACATTTTTAAGATGCATTCCAATTAAGGCATCCCCAATATCGATTCCTAAATCTGCTTCCATACTTTCAACAGTAACTGGGTTTTTAAATAACTCGAATGCCTCCGTAGAAAAAGCACCACCAGCATGACGCTGAGGAATAACATTCACCTCTGGAAAGTGATAGAGCAGCTGGCATTTTTTTTCGATTACAAGTGAACGATTTATATGTTCACAACCCTGGACTGCAAGATACAATTCAGATTCATCCATGATTTTTATAACTCGCTTAATTATTTTTTTACCCAGCTTTAAATCAGTTGCAGAACCAATTTCTTTTCCCTGTATTTCACTGGTGCTTCCACCTAATAAAAAGATTAAATCAGGTTCTGGTTTAACAATATCTATTAATTCTCTGACGGCTATTTCAACATCAGTTAGTATTTTTTCTGTATTCATTAATATCCCCTTTCTCAACTCATCCATATTTATATTTTATCTCAAAAGGATGTATATCGCAAATATGTGATTATTTATACAAACTTTATATTTAAGTGTAGATATAGAAAAAGTCGGGTTTAAACCCCGACAAAATAATAAATTTTATAATTTAGCTGCTATTTCTTCCTCCAATTCAAAATAACGCTCTCTGGCAGCTTGAGATAATTCCTGCATTATTTCCTCTCTAAATTTAAAAGCCAACTTTTGGCGATCATGACGTTTGTTATCATTTAAAATTTCAGACCAGCTGATCTTTTTACTTTTATTAAAAAGATCATAATCAACCAGTCTTTCCCCTTGACTATTATATTCAAAAGCAAATAATATTTTTTTGATTTCAAGAGGATCTAAAAAAGTAAAAAGCCTTATCTGATAGGCAGTAATTGAAAATAAGGCAAAAGCATGATCCTTAGTCCATGATTCACCCAGAATAATTCCAGCTTCCAGATCAAATAAAATAGTCATTAATCGCTCATATTCTAATTCATAGAGCTCATCTGAATCATAGATATTAATCTTTAACTCAGACCACTGATTATCTTTAAGTCCATGAGTGATGTATCTCACAGCATCCCGCCGCAGTTCCTCAAATACTAAAGTCGATTCTTTTTTTACTAATACATTATCTCTTACTTTTTTTAAAGATTTCAATCTTGATTTGATCGGCTGTTCAGTAAAAGAAATAATTGTGCTGTCTGCACTACCCCGGTCAATCCCCTCCAAAATCGATACTTCCTGAGCCTGATAGTTATCAATAATCTCTTCAATTACTTTTTTTCCGGCTTCAGGAATCCGCATTACCAGCTGACCCGGTCCAGCAGTAACTTTTTCCACTGCCTGACTCAAGCTGGGTTCATTTAAGATCACTGCCAGCAGAGCTGTAGAATTCATCGGTAAATATAAAATCAGATCTGAGTCTTCAACCTTAAAACTTTCTTTCTGCTGATCACTTAAAAATACTATTACCGATTCTTCTGCTGCCAGCTTGATCGCTGTCTGAAAATCAAGTTGTCTCACTTCAGTCAGCTGCGAAAGATTCTGACAGAAAAAAACTGGATTCTTTACTTTTAAAAAAAGATAACGAGGACCACTGCGGACAAAATTCATCAAACCACTCCTGCTCTGTGATAATTATTTAAAATTTCTAAAAACTTAAAATAAAAGAAATTAGCCAGATCCTTGCAAATCTGACTAAGAATAACTTCTTATTTAAATCATATTAAAAGTTTTATACTGTCTACCCTGATTTATTGTCCAGGGGTAGTCAATCTTATAATCTTCTTTAGACGGTAAAAGCAGATAATTGATATTTAATATTCCATTCAAATATTTATTTTCACTCTCAAAATCCTGTTGATGATTATGACCATAAAGATTTATATCTGCATTTTGAGGCAGGTTTTCAGGATAATGAGCAAGTCCAATTTTTACCCCATCTAATTCTATTATACTTCCTTCAGCCATAATTTCACTTCTGTTTTTATTTTTTTCTATTATATTAACATCATCATGATTTCCTGGTATATAAATAATCCTGGCTGCTGTCAGTCTTTCTAAATTACTGATAAACTCAGCTGACTTTTTCTGATATTTATCCAGCAGTTCATCACCAGAATTTTCAAGTTTCAAGTTGTCTACCAGATCTCCTGTATGAATTATTACATCAGGCTGACTGTAGCTCAACATTTTATAAATATGAGAATAAATAGATTCTGGTGTATCACTGATATGCATTATTTTTAATTCAGTAGAACTGTGAAACTCATCGGGTAATTTATAACGGTTTTTAAAATCCGAAATTCCACTGCTGAAATTTCTAAATACCTTTTTGATTACTGAAGTCATAAAATCACTCCTCTGCTGCTCTGCTGATTGACTTCATAATTATATTCTTTTGATTATCTTTAATTATAATACTTTAATAATTAAAATTCAAGTAAAATTTTAACTCTACCAGCTCTAAATCATCTGACGGTTGTAATCAATCCAGCTAATTAAAACTTGGCCAGCGCTTTTCCTTTTAGATAATTAAATGATCGGCCCTGATAAGTATTACGCTCGTTCATTCTTTTGATTATCAAATCATGAATCTCCCACCAGGGAGTATCCCAGTTAACAAAGACTGTTCCATCACCAGGGGCTCTGCCGATTAAACGCTGAACAGCTATATCGGGAGCCAGATTTTCTAAAAACAAAATTACTCGATCAATATATTCATCAAGAGAACAGATTTTAAGTTCTCCCTCTTTAAATTGCTCTGCAAAAACAGAGTTTTCCCTAATATAAAGTGCATGTAACTTTACATGATTTACTTCCAGTGCCGATAAAATTCGAGCACCTTCAATAATATCCTCCCGCTCATCACCCGGTAAATTTAAAATCATATGAGCTCCAACTTCAACTTTAAATCTTTTTGCTGTTAAAACTGCATCAATAAATTCTGCCAGCCCGTGCTGCCTGTTCACTTTTCTTAAAGTTTTATAATTTACAGTCTGCAGTCCAAACTCAAAGGCCAGTTCAATTTCCGAAGAAACTTCCAGCAGAGAACTTTTTAAAGCGGAAATATACCTTTCATTGATTGCATCCGGCCTGGTTGAAAAATATACTGCAGCAACCCCTTCAATTTCTGCTGCCTCTTTTGCATACTCCTGTAACTTATCCAGTGGTAAATAGGTATTGGTATAATTTTGAAAATAAGCAATAAATTGATCTACCCCATACCGTTCCCCAATATATTCTTTATTTTCCAGCAGTTGATTTCTGACAGACATATCATCAGGCAGCATTTCAAAATCTGCACCTTCTTCACCACAAAAATAGCAGCCTTCTGTGTCAAAACTGCCGTCTCGATTGGGACAGGTAGTTGGCAGATTTACAGGTAATTTATATGTTTTCTTTCCGTATTTATCTTTCAAAAACTGTGAATATTTATAATATGGTTCTTCCATTTCTACACCCCTCAAACTGACTTCTTTAATTTAGCAAGCCGCTTTTCTCTCTTTTTTAAATAATTAATTACACTTTTTTGACTGTGGTTTATTATTAGATCTAGATCAAAATCCTCACTTTCAAAAATGAAATCAAGGCTTGAATATTCTCCAACCTCATCATGAAAATGTGCATCACTGTTAACTGCCAGTTTAAATCCATATTTTTTGGCCAGTCTTAATAATCTCAGTGATTCACTTTTTATACCCCGGATGTGATCTTTTTTGGGACTATAAGAGCTTGCATTCAGCTCCAAAATGACATCATTTTCGGCAGCTGCTCTGGCAGCACTTTCTAAATCAAGTGGATATTCTCTCTGGACAGGATGAGTAATCATATCCAAATGCGGATTTTTCATGGCCCTGATTGTAGCCTCAGTATAATCCTTTTTATTTTTTAAATTATGTCCTGTTAAACGGTGAATACCTGCAGAAACAAAATCCAGTCGTTCCAGGTCTTCTGCTTCTAAATCCAGTTTACCCTCATCTAAGATATTGGCTTCTACTCCTTTAATAATTCTAACACCATACAATTTATCGGGTACAATAGAGAAATTACCAAAATGATAGAGATGAGGACCACCGGGCATCTGAGGACCGTGATCAGTTACTGCAATTAATTTTATCCCCTTAGTAAAAGCACCCTTAGCCATTTCATCAACTGTAGAATAGGCGTGACCGCTTGCTACTGTATGAGTGTGTAGATCAGTATTTATTTTCAACACATTAACACTTCCCCTCATTATTCTATTATAAGCTTATAAAAGTTAGGTTAATTATACATTAATATTCTATTAATTATCTGTAAACATTTTAACAGGCCTTGAGCCTAAAAGCAAATTAAACTTATTTTACACTATGTTGTTTTACAGCAGGTTATTTTACCCTATCTTAAAATATTAACTTTAAAATCGAAAAAAGCTCCCCCAGGGGAGCCTTAATTTTGACTTAATATTTTAGTTAAAAAATTTTGTATTCTTTCTGATTCCGGATTGACAAATATTTTTTCGGGAACAGTGTCACTAATAATCTGACCGTGGTCCATAAAAAATACCCGATCAGAAACATCTCTGGCAAAACCCATCTCGTGAGTTACAATTAACATTGTAATATTTTCTTCAGCCAGATCTCTGATTACAGTCAGCACTTCTCCAACCAGTTCAGGATCTAAAGAGGAAGTGGGCTCATCAAAGAGCATAATATCAGGTTCCATTGCTAGAGCTCTGGCAATAGCAACTCTCTGCTTCTGTCCCCCGGACAATTGGGCCGGAAAACTATCTTTTTTATCAGAAAGTCCAACTTTTTTTAATAATGCTGCTGCTTTTGCCCTGGCCGCAGATTTTTTAATACCTTTTACTACCATCGGAGCTTCGATTAAATTACCCATCACAGTTTTATGAGGAAAAAGATTAAAACCCTGAAAGACCATCCCCATTTTTTCATAAGTTTTTTTGCCGGATTCCCTGACTGAAATTCCTTCAATATATAATTCGCCTGAATTAATTTCTTCCAGACCAATCAGTGAACGCAGAAGTGTGCTTTTACCAGAGCCGGAAGGACCAATTATCGAGATAGCCTCTCCCTGCTCTACTTCAAAAGAAACACCAGAAAGCACCTCCAGCTCACCAAAACTTTTATAAATATCATTGGCTTTTATCATTTCCAAAATTATCACCTATTCGTAAACAGAATATTTTTCTTCTAATTTGCGGAAAACTGTAACAATAACCGAGCTGATTACTAAATAAAAAACTGCAGCTATGATAAAAGGGATTATCGAAAAATCTCTTGTTACAGCAACTTTCGCAGCCCTAAGTAAATCTCCAAGACCAATAACAGCAACTAAGGCGCTATCCTTAACCAAATTAATCGCTTCATTACTTGTTGCAGGAAGTACTCTTTTTACAGTCTGAGGAATTATAATCCTGCTCATTGTCTGCCTGTAGTTCATCCCCAGAACTTTTGCTGCCTCATATTGACCTTCATTGATAGATTCGATTCCACCTCTAAAAATTTCGGTAAAATAGGCTCCATAATTAACAATAAAAGTTAAGGCTGCTGCCGGAAAGGGCTCTAAGGTTATACCAAGAACCGGTAAACCATAATAGGCAAAAAACAGCTGTAATAAAAGTGGAGTTCCTCTAAATACCCAGGTATAAAATGATAAAATTGATTCCAGAAGTGGTATTTTAGAAATCTTCCCCAGTGCTCCTGCTATACCTAGAATTACAGAAAAGATAGCTGTGACCAAATAAAGCTGAAAGGTAATTAAACTACCTTCCAGAATATATCCTGATACGTTTATTATATAATCAAACAAATAAATGCCTCCTACTTAAGCACAATATCTTCTCCAAACCATTTTTTAGAAATTTCAGCTGCTGTTCCATCTGCTATCATTTCATCTAATGCTTTATTAAGAGCTTTTCTGAATGAATCAGCATCCTCACGAACACCAACCCCATATTTTTCAGCTCCAAAGTTATCTTCTAATACCTTAAACTGTCCCGGACGTTTACTCATATAATAACGCCCTACTATCACATCTAAAACAACTGCCTGAACTCTTCCGGTCTGTAAGTCCATTAAAGCTTCAGTATTATTAGAGAATTTGCGTAATTCTTCAAATGCTGCTAATACTTCCGGCTCAGATTCTACTGCACTAACTGCACTACTGCCGAGCTGAATGCCTACAACTTTACCGGCCAGATCTGCTTTAGTTTCAATATCACTGTCTGCCTGAACTATAATACTCTGTGAATTTTCAAGATAAGGTTGAGTAAAATCAATACTCTCTTCTCTTGCGGGAGTAATTGTTAAACCATTCCAGATTACATCGATCATCCCATTTTTGAGACTTAAAATAACTCCATCCCAGTCAACAGCCTTAAATTCTACCTCAACACCGATTCTTTTGGCTGCTTCTTTTGCTAAATCTATATCAAAACCAACAATTTCACCACTTTCATCTCTAAAACCCATTGGTGGGAAACTGTCATCAAGTCCAACTACCATTTTACCTTTTTCCTTAATTTGCGCCAGAGAATCCTGGGCCACTACATTACCGCCAATTAATAATACTGCTAAAACCACTACTACAAAAAGATTTAATAAATTTTTTTTCATTATTCTTCCCCCTCGATTTCTTTATACTATTATACTTTATTACTTTATCGTTGTAAAGTGATGAGGTAAAAAAATATTCATAAACTACAGTTTTTATTGCTAAGTTTAGAAATAGCTCTTAAGAAAAAATTTAGAGGGCGAAATATAATCCGCCCCCCCATGATTTTATATACTTTTACTCTGATTTACTTAAGATGTGCCTTACCTCTATAAACTAAACCTCTAACACCATCAACAGTAATTACTTCACCATCTTTGAAGTCATCACTAATATCACCTGTATTAACTACCACAGGAATACCAATATTAAGACCAACAATTGCTGGATGTGAAGTTAGACCTCCACTGAAAGTAACTACTGCAGCTGCTTTCTTCATTGCAGGTACAAAGTCGCGATCAGTCATTGGAGCAATCATAATGTCTCCTTCTTCAATCCTGGCCACTGCTTCTTCTGCAGTTTTAACAAGCTTAGCTTTACCAACTGCTATACTCTTACCAATTCCCTGACCATCAGCAACTGGTTTACCTACAACATCTACCTTAATTAAGTTAGTTGTACCAGAAATCCCAACTGGAGTACCAGCAGTAATTGTTACCAGATCCCCTTCTTTAATTAAATTATTGTCAACAGCTGTAGAAATAGCATTATCCATCATTTCATCAGTTGTAGAACTTCTGGCTGCAAGTAATGGAGAAACTCCCCAGGTCATTGCCAGCTGATGTAATACTCTCTTATTTGGAGTAACAGCAATAATAGGTGTCTGTGGTCTATATTTAGAAACTGTACGTGCGGTTAGACCAGAACCTGTTGAGGTAATAATCGCTTCTGCACCCAGTTCTTCGGCAGTCTGACAGGTAGCAAGCGAAATTGCAGCAGTAACAGACTCAGCTGCGAATTCATATTTACCGGCAAACTTTTCTTTATAGCTTTCAGAATTCTCGACCTCTTTAGCAATCTGAGCCATAGTCTTTACTGATTCAACAGGATATTTACCGGCTGCAGATTCTCCAGATAACATTGTTGCATCTGTCCCATCATAAATAGCATTAGCCACATCCGAGGCCTCAGCTCTAGTTGGGCGAGGGTTTCTAATCATGGAATCAAGCATCTGAGTTGCAGTAATTACAGGTTTTGAAGCTTCATTACACTTTCTAATCATTATTTTCTGGACAATTGGCACCTTTTCTGCAGGAATTTCTACTCCCAGGTCACCACGGGCAACCATAATTCCATCTGCTACTTCTAAGATAGCATCCAGATTTTCTACACCTTCCTGGTTCTCTATTTTAGCAATAATAAAAATATCTTCATTTCCACTTTCTTCTAAAATTTTCCGAATTTCAATAACATCATTGGCTTTACGAACAAAGGAAGCTGCGATAAAGTGAATTCCCTGTTCGACACCAAAGCGGATATCAGAAATATCTTTTTCAGTTAAAGCTGGTAAGCTCACCTTAACACCTGGCAGGTTAACACCTTTACGAGAGCCTAGTTCTCCACCATTGACAACTCTGGTAATTACATCTTCACCATCAATTGCTGTAACTTCAAGTTCAATTAGACCATCATCAATTAAAATTTTATTTCCTATTTCCATATCCTGAGCTAAATCTTTATAAGATACAGAAATCATTTCAGTTGTTCCTTCCACATCTTCCCGGGTAATCACAAGTTCAGTTTCTGCTTCTAACTGAATCTTGTCCCCTTTCATTTCTCCAGTTCTAATCTCAGGACCTTTGGTATCAAGCATGATACCTACAGTTTTACCTGTTTCTTTTTCAGCTGCTTTAACCAGATCCATTCTCTGTTTATGTTCAGCATGATCTCCATGAGAGAAGTTCATGCGGGCAACATCCATCCCGGCCTCTACAACTTCTTTAATAATTTCTTTATCATTTGTCGCTGGTCCTAAAGTACATACTATCTTCGTTTTTCTCATATTAACCTCCCAATTATTAACTTACATTGATAAAATATTTGCTAAATTATAAATATCCATATTTATGGTTTCAGTCTTTTTAATTGCATCTGCCACTTCACAGCAGCCAATTGAATTATCTTTATAGGTAACCATTTTATCTCTCTTACCTTCCAGTAACAGGTCAATAGCTTTACCACCCATACGGCTGGCAACAATTCTATCTGTTGCTGTAGGACTTCCCCCGCGCTGCAGATGACCTAAAATAGTTACTCTGGTTTCCATGCCGGTTCTTTCTCTAATCAAATCTCCCATAGCCATTCCCGGACTTCCATTGTATTCACTTAAATCAGCAAATGGAGCTTTTACACCCTCTGCAATTAAAATCAGACTATGTAACTTACCTCTATCAAATCCTTGTGTAATTTTATCACAAACCTGCTGTGGTGTAAAATCTATTTCGGGAACTAAGATATATTCGGCTCCACCAGCAAGACCGGTCATTAATGCTAAATAGCCAGAATCTCGCCCCATACATTCAATTACAAAGGTTCTCTCATGAGATGTTGCAGTATCTCTAATTTTGTTGATTGCATCTAAGATTGTATTCATAGCTGTGTCAACACCGATTGTATAATCAGTACAGGACAAATCATTATCAATAGTACCTGGAATCCCGATTGCTTTAATATCACTTTCAGCATTAATTTTCTGCACACCTTTTAAAGAACCATCACCACCAATTACAACCAGGGCATCTATACCTTCTGCTTTCATATTAGCATAGGCCTTTTTTCTGCCTGCTTCTGTTTTAAATTCTTCACAGCGAGCTGATAGTAAGATTGTTCCACCTCGCTGGACAATATCTGCAACAGCTCCCCTATTCATTGGTAAAAAATCTTTTTCAATTAAACCTTTATATCCATGTTTTACTCCAACTACTTCCAGACCTTTATAGACAGCTGTTCGCACTACAGATCTGATAGCAGGATTCATTCCTGGAGCATCTCCTCCACTTGTCAGTACTGCTATTTTTTTCATTTCTATACCTCCAATTAAATATTTGTATGTAAACAGGAATAGGCTTCTTCAGCTTCACTTGCCGGAACCTTAATCTGATAACTATCGACTCCAGCAGCATCAATCTGAACCATAAAGCCTTCTTTTTCCATAATTTTTAAAATATTATCAGCTTCCTCTTTCGAAGAAGCTATATATACAACCTGCCACATTATAAGCTCCTTTCAATTTCCGATAATTATATACATCGAAAAAAAGCTATTATTTGCCTTCAGAATTAACTTTACCATGTCTGCTCATTATCTCTGCTTTGCCTCTAATTTTCATTGCAGAAACATTTTCGGTAAACTGAGCAGCCAGGATTTCTCCCTTATCCAATTTTTCTGTATGATTAAATTTAGTATCCTTGCCTCTGGTTAAACCAATAATTGTAACTCCATCTTCCAGAGCCTTAATTAAAATATAATCAGCATTAACATCCATAGTTTTTCCTCCTTTACCCACTTAATAATATAATAAGCGAAAAAGCATTGTCAAGAATTTTTGCTATTTTTCAGATAAGGTTTGCCAGATTTACCACATTTTTTCGACCAATAGTCAAAGAAATGAAAAGGGTTAAACTTAGATAAATTTATACTCTGATTTTTTTAGAGCTCTTGCTAATTCATTCTGCGTCTGCTGACTCATATTAATATTGTACTTAGCAGCAGTTATTATCAGCCTATTATTCCTTTTCAACAGAACCGAAACATTACCTTCTTTTTTTAAGAGATATCTTTTCAACTTAACAATTCTGTTTTTTGGCAGCTCAGAAATATCAAGTATTAGTAATTTATCTTTTAAAGAAATTACTTTTTTGGCAATCAGCTGCTCATCACTTTTTTCTCCATAAATTAAAAGGCCTCGATTTTCTAATAAATCAAAATTGATTTTTTTAAATAAATCAGAAAAAACTATTACTTCAATTTTTTCTTCCCGGTCACTGACTGTTAAAAACGCCATTTTATTGTTGCGTTTGGTAATATGTTCTTTATAATTTATTAGATAGGCAGCTGTCAACACTTTCTGCCCTTCTGGAACTTGCAGAACTTTATTAATAGAATAAATATTTAAGTGCTTCAATTTATCCTGGTATTGGTCAAGAGGATGGGCCGAAAGATAAATCCCCAAAAATTCCTTTTCCTGTTCCAGAATAGTTTCAGTTTTTAATTCTTCCACCTCAGTATAATTTAAATCTTCTTCTAAAAATTCATTCTGGTCTTCAAATAATTCTGCAAAAGACTGCTGACCCTGAGCCCGATGTTTGGATAAATTATTATATTTATTATATAAATCCTCAAAATTCAAAAGCAGTGAAGCCCTGCTGACAGCAATCTGATCAAAAGCACCGGCCTTAATGAAGGCCTCCAGGCTCTGCACATTAACTGCTGAAATATCAACTCGTTTTAGAAAATCAATTAAAGAAGTAAATTTTTTTTCATTTCTTGCATTTACTAAAGCTTTAATTGTTCCAGAACCCACATTTTTAATTGCTTTAAGTCCATAACGAATCTGTCCCCCATTCTCAGCAGTAAAGTCGTGGCAGCTGTGATTGATATCAGGTGGTAAAATCTCCAGATCAATTTCGCGTGAGGCTTTAATATAATCTGCAATTTTATCCTGATTACCCATTACTGAAGAAAACAAGGCAGCCATAAATTCAGCTGGATAATGATATTTTAGATAGGCAGTCTGATAGGCTAAAAAAGCGTAAGCAGTTGAATGTGATTTATTAAAACCATAGCCGGCAAAAAACTCCATCTGGTCAAAAATTTTCTGAGCAGTTTCTTCCTCAATCCCCCGCTCTACTGCTCCCTTAACAAATTTTTCTCTTTCTGCTGCTACTAATTTTAACTTCTTTTTTCCCATTCCCCGCCGCAGAAGATCCGCCTCGCCCATACTGTAACCAGCCAGAGCACTTGCAATCTCCATTACCTGTTCCTGATATAAAATCATACCAAAGGTTTCTTCTAAAATTGGTTTTAATTTAGGATGTAAATATTCTGCTTCTTTTTTACCGTGCCTGATATCAATAAAATCATCAACAATGTTGCTTCCCAGAGGACCTGGGCGCCCCAGAGCCAGCATGGCAATTAAATCATTAAAGCGTTCCGGCTTCATTTTTTTATTTAATGACTGAAATAAATACGACTCCATCTGAAAAACACCAGCTGTTTTTCCGGTAGAAAGAAACTGATATACATCTTGATCGTCAAGTGGAATATTATCGATATCTATATTTTTATCATGGCGATCTTTGATTAATTTAAGAGTATTTTTGATTACTGTTAAATTTCTCAATCCTAAAAAGTCCATTTTTAAAAGTCCCAGAGCCTCCAGATCTCCCATCGGCAGCTGGGTAATTACACTCTCGTCCTGCTTCTGCAGCGGTACAATCTGGGCCAGCGGTTCCGCCCCAATGATAACTCCTGCTGCATGAGTCGAAATATGACGCGGCAGGCCTTCAACCCCTCTGGCATAATCAAGCAATTCTTTAACTTCTCCATCGGTCTGGTAAAGTTCCTGCAGTTTATCTTGATCCTGCATGGACTGCTCTATTCCTTTACGAGAAGAAATCAACTTTGCCACTCGATCAACTTTACCGTAGGGGATAGCCAGTGCTCTGCCGACATCTCTGACTGCTGCCCTGGCCGCCATAGTACCGAAAGTACCAATCTGAACCACTCGTTCTGTACCATATCTTTCCTTAACATATTCAATAATCTGGTCTCGATTCTCATCAAAATCAATATCGATATCAGGCATAGTTACCCGTTCTGGATTTAAAAATCGTTCAAAAATTAAACCATATTTTAAAGGATTAACTTTGGTAATATTTAAAAGGTAGGCAACTAAACTCCCGGCAGCTGATCCTCGACCTGGACCAACCATAATCCCGCTGTCTTCTGCATATTTTACAAAATCATAGACAATTAAAAAATAGGCCGCATAACCCATCTCAAAAATAATCTTGAGCTCATATTTGAGTCTCTCCACAGCTTCCTGATTAGAAGCCATATCTTTTGCCTTTAAGCCCTCAAAACATAATTTTTTCAGCAGATCTTCTGGAGATTTTTCTTCCCCCAGATCCGGATATTCGGGCAGATAAAAATGATTAAAGTCCAGATCAACCTCAACTCGATCCGCAATCCTGACAGTGTTTTGATAGGCAGAATCAAGCTCAGGAAAAAGTTTTCTCATTTCAGCCGGTGACTTATAATAAAATTCCTCTCCACTAAAGGTCATTCTATTTTCATCATCAACAGTTGTTCCGGTCTGCAGGGCAAGTAAAATATCCTGCAGTTCTGCATCTTCTTGATTTAGGTAGTGGCTGTCATTGGTAACGACAGCAGGAATATTATTTTCCCGACTTAATCTGAGTAAACCCTGAGCTGCCTCTTTCTCCTGCTGCAGATTATGGTCCTGCAGCTCTAAAAAGAAATTTTCTTTACCAAAAATGGACTGATAATCAGAAGCAGCCTTTTCTGCCAGATCATAATTCCCGTTTATTAAAAGCTGCGGTATCTCTCCCTGCAGACAGGCAGACAGACAAATAAGGCCCTGACTGTATTCTGCCAGCAGTTCTTTATCAACCCGGGGTTTATAATAAAACCCTTCCAGCCAGGCTTTAGAAACCAGCTGGATCAAGTTATGATATCCCTGCTTGTTCTGGGCCAGCAGTACTAAATGATAGCGTTTACGGCTCTTTTCAAAGCGACTGCCCGGTGACAGATAAAGCTCAGCCCCGATAATTGGTTTAATCCCTTCTTTTTTTGCTTTTCTATAAAAATCGATCATGCCATAAAGAACACCGTGGTCAGTTATGGCAGCTGCTGACATCTCATATTCTTTTGTTTTTTTGATTAAGGAATCCACTCTGATTGCCCCATCCAGTAGACTAAAGGCGGTATGATTGTGAAGATGGATAAAATCGGACATTTAAATCATTCCTTTTAAATTTATGCTTGTAAAATCTTGAGTTTTTTTGTATAATATAATTAAATGTAAATTTAGGAGGTGCAAGTATGAAAGAAGAAGTACAAAAATATATTGATAAAATCAGACCAAGTCTTCAGGCTGATGGTGGAGATGTTGAATTAGTAGAAGTTACTGAAAATGGAGTCGTTAAAGTGAAACTTTTAGGTGCCTGCAGCGGCTGTCCAATGTCAACCTTGACCATAAAAAATGGTATTGAAAGAACTTTAAAACAAAATGTTGACGGTGTTAAAGAAGTACAACCTGTTTAATTCTTTAAACAATTAAAAATTTTTATCATTTAAATAGAAAAAGAGTTTAAAAGCATCCTCATCTGAGGATGCTTTTTTAATTTATTTTCCACTAACTTCAGATTCAGCAGTGTCTTCATTATTTTTTTCTGAATCAGCTGTTTCAGCTGCTTCGGCATTTTCTGCCTCAGACTGTAATTCTTCCTCTGGAATCCCAACTTGAATATCAGAAAATATTATTTTTTGAATATCCTGTATTGTCTGGCTCAAAGCATATTCTGCCTCTAAATATTTTTTTACATTATTATTAATCTCAATGAAATTCTGCAGGTTCTGCAGTTTTTCTTTATCTTCCTGACTCAATTCTTCTCCTGACATTCTCTTGCTCTGCATCTCCATCATCAAATTTTGATAATCCAGAAGCATCTTTTTGGAACCCTCTTTTTCCATCACTTTTTCCCGTAATTCCTGATATTTTTGATATTCATCGGAATTTTTTAACTTTCTCTGCAGTCTTCTTGCTGTATCATGTACTGACATTAAGATTCCTCCTTCAAAATTTTAATTTCAGCTTTTATTTCTTCTTCAATTTCTATTATACCAAATGTATAGTTTTTTTCCAGTCGTTTATCAGTTGGTGAGCCCGGATTAAAAAATAATTTATCACTCAAATGTTCATTAAAAGGTCGATGTGTATGACCAAAGACAATAATATCACTATCAACAAATGTGTAATTTAAACCCTGAAGAATATTTTTACCCCGAAATTGATGACCGTGAATAACAGAAATTTTCTGACCGGCAGTTTCAAAAGTTAATTTATCTTTTAATTTCTTCTGTAAGGGATAGCTGTCTCTATTGCCGGCAACAGTTTTAACTTCCGCAACCGATTTTAATTTATTTAAATATCGTTCTTCACAGTGGTCACCAGCATGAATAATTAAATCAACTTTTCTTAATTCTGCAATCAGTTCTTCGGGGAAATCTTGATCTGCATTGGGCAAATGGGTATCTGAAATAACTCCTAATTTCATTTTCTTTTAAACCTCCATTAGTTTGAAAAAAGCAGCTTGGCCAGCAGTGGATATTTAATTTCTACTGCATCATAGGGACAAAGTTCCTGACAGCAGAAACAGCGAATACATGACTCCAATTCCACTTCTGGGAAATTATCAACCATTGTAATTGCCTCAGGCGGACAATTTTCAGCACAGGTCCTGCAGCCCACACATTTTTCTTCTTTGAAAACTGGTTTAGGACGCAAAAATTTTTCTAAAATATCAGATAAAAAATCAGGTAATTTTGCATCAAACAGATTATTTCCCTTTTCTATTTTTGGAATTTTGACATTAGTTAACGGCTTGATCTCATCTCCCCTGAGCTCTAACTTTTCTTTTTTAATAAACTGATCAGCCAGAGCTGCCTTAATTGAAGGAACTTTTTCCTCAGGTGTAATTCCCATTAGTTTAACAGCTGCTAAATCAAGATAATAAGGAGAGGTAGAGGCCAGCAAATAATTAAACTCCTTTGGCTGCCCATTAGAAGGACCATCTCCTTCCATGCCTACAACTGCATCCATAATTGTTAATTCTGGAGCAACGAGTGCTGCCAGATCATTTAACATCCGCGAAAAATCATCAACTGACTGCATCCGCAGATGATATTCTGCTTTCAGAACTCCCGGAATACAGCCAAAAAGATTTTTAACTGCTCCTGTATACATTGTTAAACCATGGGTTTTTAATTTTGGTAAGTTGATTACTAAATCAGCAGTTTCTAGATAAGAGGCCAGCTGAAAAGATTTATTGATTTTCCCTGCTTTATGTTCATGTTTTTGAGAATCAGTATTATAATTCAATTTCAAATTTTCTGCTGCAGCCAGCTCATAAAGACCCGCTTTCTGATAGGCTCTTTTGAGCAAACTTTTATTAAAAGGACCTCCTGGACTATCTGCAATAATCACTTCTGCTCCCAGTGCTTTAACCTTTCTGGCCAGAGTTCTTATAAATTCCGGATTAGTGGTTACAGCCGCCTCTGGCGCTTTCCCCATTAACAGATTTGTTTTTAAAACTACCCGATCACCGGCCCTAATAAACTTTTCCAGCCCTCCAAGTTCCTGCAGCAAAAAATCCAACTTTTCAGAAAGTTCTTTTTCCTGATAACTATAACATTTTTTAGCAGCTACAATAGTCATTTTTTTACCTTCTTTCATTTTAAAAATAAACTGACCTTCCCTGGGGCAGACCCAGGAAATTTGACAGCAGAATTTAACTTCTATCAGAGATAAAAAAAAATTAAAACCGGCACTAAGGCCGGCTTATTTGTGTAATTTTATAGCTCAAATATAAACTGGTCTGTCACCAGCCAAAAATAATTTAAGAAACTTTTTCACTTTTTTTTTCATTACTTTTAGTTGAGTTCTTAGTAGAACTGTTAGTTGAGCTTTTTTTATCCTGATTCACATAAAAATTAGATCCTTTAAAAATAATTCCCGGTGAACCAATAATCCTCTTAACCTCACCACTGCATTCCGGACATTCCTTTAAAGCATCCTCACTAATATTTTGAAATTCTTCAAAT
>JASMSZ010000050.1:0-1945 GCA_041694515.1 Halanaerobium sp. | reverse complement strand
TTAAGGCCGAGGAGATTTGGAAAGACACTTTTTCTATCAACCTTAGAGCACTATTATAATATTCAGGAAAAAGAAAATTTTGCTGAGCTTTTTGGAGACTTATATATTGGCCAGAACAAAACTGAGCTTGCCAATAATTATTATATACTTAAATTTGATTTTTCTGGGGTTGAAACTTCAGAGCCAGAAAAGATATATGATAACTTTAACCATTTAATTCTGGAAGCAATCAGTACTTTTATTAATAAATATCAAATTGAAGTTGAATATCGAGAGGCACCGGGGAGTGCAATAGCTACCCTATCAAGTTTTTTAGAAGCAGTACAATATGAAATTGACAATAAAATATATCTTTTAATAGATGAGTACGATCATTTTGCCAATGAAATTTTAAGTTTTACCTCAATAGATAGATTTGAAGATACAGTTAGCAAACAGGAATTTTTACGTAAATTTTTTGAGGTCATTAAAAAGAAAACAGGTTCAATAATTGATCGTCTTTTTGTTACCGGTGTCAGTCCAATTACCTTAGACAGTATGACCAGCGGTTTTAACATAGCTAAAAATAAGACTATGGACAGCAATTTAAATACAATGATGGGCTTTACTGAAAAAGAAGCTCGCTGTTTGATTAAACAGACTCTGCCTGATTATGATCTTGATTCAATGCTGGAGAAGTTAAAGGAATACTATGACGGCTATTTATTTACTCCCCGGGCTAGTGAACGGGTTTTTAATACAGATATGCTTTTATATTATGTCAGCGAATATCTAATTGATAATACTGAGCCTTCAGATTTGATTGACAGCAATATTTCGAGTGATTATTCCAAACTGCAGAATCTTTTCAGTCTTAAAGATAAAAAACAAAATTATGAAATCTTAGAAGATATTCTGGCCGGAAATGATCAGAGGGGAAAGGTAACAGTAGAATTTAATCTGCAGCGGAGATTTACCAAAAAGGATTTTTTATCTTTATTGTTTTATCTAGGGTTTTTAACCATTGATCGAGAAGAGGATGGATTTATTTATTTTAGAGTTCCCAATTATGCGGTTAAAGAGATCTATTTTGATTATTTTAATTCTATAATCAGCGAAGAAACTTCATTTGATTCCCTGGAGATTGAAGCGTCAGTGGTAGAAATTCTAAAAAATGGAGAGATTAATCCGTTTATTGAGAAAGTCGAAGCCACTCTGGCTGCACTTTCTAACAGGGACTATATTAAATTTGATGAGAAATATATTAAAGTTTTAATTTTTTCCTATCTTAATCTAACCCAGCTTTCGATAGTTAAAAGTGAGTATGAGGTAGCAGAAGGATATCTGGATTTAGCTTTACTGAGAAGAAATACGGAAAAAGGTAATTATGATGCTTTAATAGAGCTTAAATATATTAAAGCTGCTGATTATAAAGAAAAAGGAGAAGCTTTAGTTGAGCAAAAACTCAAAGAAGCTTCTGCACAGCTGGAGCGTTACGGCAGAGCAGCTGAGTTTAAAAATAGAAAAGATTTAAAGAAATGGGCACTGGTCTTTGCCGGTACAGATGCAGCTGCGGTAGAAGAAATTAAATAAAAAATTAAGCCTTCTTTTAGTTATTTTAACACATTAATTTATGTTAAATAACTTCAAAGAAGGCTTTTTAGATATTAAAGTACATTATCCGCAAAATATTCAACGGCCTGAATCACGGCCATTTTTTTAACTTTATTATCGTTAATTTTTTCTGATTTATAAAGTCCCAGTGCACAGTAGAGACCGGTATAGTAATGTGGATTCCAACTGGGGTTATAATATTCGGCAAATAAGCGGTGGAGATAATTGACAGTTTCCTTATAATTCTGATCCAAGTTATAAAAAAGAAAATCTAGCTTATCCTTATAATTTGCTGGAGAAAAATTATCTTTAAACTGCTGATAACTTTCTGCGATTTGAGTTTTTTCTTTAT
>JASMSZ010000049.1:0-38754 GCA_041694515.1 Halanaerobium sp. | reverse complement strand
AGGAACTTAAAAAAATTGATCCGGAAATAGCAGCTATTATTGCAGAAGAAGAAAAAAGACAGGCCCAAAATATTGAGTTAATTGCTTCAGAAAATTTTGTTAGTTCTGCTGTAATGGAGGCGGCTGGTTCAGCCCTGACCAACAAATATGCAGAAGGTTATCCTCACAAAAGATATTATGGAGGCTGTGAGGTAATTGATAAGGCGGAAGAACTGGCTATTAAAAGGGCCAAAGAATTATTTGGTGCTGAACATGTCAATGTACAGCCCCATTCTGGTTCACAGGCAAATCAGGCAGTTTATTTTTCTCAGGTACCTAAAGGTGGGACCATTCTGGCAATGGATTTGACTCACGGGGGTCATTTAACTCACGGTAGTCCGGTTAATATGTCTGGTAAATATTATAATTTTGTTCATTATGGTGTTACAAAGGAAAAGGAAATTATTG
The DNA here is from genome assembly GCA_041694515.1 of Halanaerobium sp. GTDB lineage: Bacteria > Bacillota > Halanaerobiia > Halanaerobiales > Halanaerobiaceae > Halanaerobium. Next base: position 38,307 of record JASMSZ010000049.1, on the reverse strand, counting down.
ATTATGATCAGGTAAGAGCCCTGGCAGAAGAACACCAGCCGGATTTGATTGTTGCTGGAGCCAGTGCCTATCCCAGGGTAATAAACTTTAAAACATTTAAAGAAATTGCTGATTCAGTTGGAGCTTTACTTATGGTAGATATGGCACACATTGCAGGTCTGATAGCTGCTGGCTTACACCCTAATCCTGTTGAAGCAGCAGATTTTGTGACAACAACAACACATAAGACTTTAAGAGGGACCAGAGGTGGAATGATTCTCTGCAAAGAAAAATATGCTAAAGATATAGATAAGGCAATTTTCCCGGGACTGCAGGGAGGACCGCTGATGCATATTATTGCTGCCAAAGCTGTTTCTTTTAAAGAAGCCCTAACAGATGAATTTATGGAATATCAGCAGCAGATTATTGATAATGCTTATACTCTGGCGGAAGAATTGAAGAGTTATGGGATGCGGCTTGTGTCTGGTGGAACAGATAATCATATGATGCTTATTGATTTAAATAATATGGAGATAACCGGGAAAGAAGCAGAGGAAGCTTTAGATAAGGTGGGAATTACAGTTAATAAAAATACAATTCCCTTTGAGACTAAAAGTCCGTTTGTAACCAGTGGAATTAGAATTGGAACGCCAGCCGTTACAACCAGAGGTATGAAAGAAAAAGATATGAAAAAAATTGCTGAGTTTATTTTTGAAGCTTTAAAGAATCTTGATAATGAAACAGCACTTAAAGAAATGAAAAATGAGGTTCATGCTTTTTCTGCTCAGTTTATGGAGTAGATTTTAGATAAGCTAATATTTAATTGGGCCGGGGAAACCCGGCTATTTTTTTAGAATATAAGAATATAAGAAAAAGGTGATATAATGGATGTTAAAATGATTGTTTTTGATCTGGATGGAACTTTATTGGATGCGGAACATCAGCTTCAGCAAAAAACTATTGAAGCAGTTAAAATGATAAGAGAAATGGGGATCAGAACCCTGGTGGCAACGGGTAGAATGTACTGTTCTGCTAAACCCCATACTGATAAACTGGCGATTGTGGATCCAATAATAACTTATAATGGTGCTTTAGTAGTTGATCCAAAAAATCAGCAGCAGATTTTTCATGCACCTATTCCTTTAGAAATTGCTAAAAAAATTACAAAAATGGTAGTTAAAAACGACTACCACCTACAATTATATATTGATGACCAATTATACGTAGCTGAAGAAAATGAATTTACTGATAGATATGAAGAGATCTCGGGGATCAAAGCTAATGCTGTCGGCAATCTGGATCAATTTTTGAGTGCTGAACCGACAAAGATGCTGATAATTGAGGAAGATAAAGATAAACAGCTTGAAATCAATAATTTTTTAAAAAGCAATTTTGAAGATGAAATTGAGCTGTCTTCTTCCTACCCTTCTTTTATTGAAATTACAAAAAAAGATATGTCTAAAGCAGTACCAATCAAAAAATTGGCAGCAGATTTTAAGATTAAGCAGCAGGAAGTTATGATTTTTGGAGATGGCTTAAATGATCTGTCAATGATTAAATGGGCAGGTAAAGGTATTGCAATGCAGAATGCCCATTCAGAACTGCAGGAACACGCTGATGACACAGCTCCAAATCATGATGATCTTGGTATAGCAAGATATTTAAAAAAATATTTTCAACTTGATCTTGATCTGGATAATTTATAACAGCTGAGAAAAGCTATCAGAATTATGCATTTATAAGCTATTTATGTTATAATTAAAGATAGTGGTTGAGTTTAATATTTGATGGAAATTGGAGGGGATGACTTGGAAATTTTTTCTATTTTAAAATCTACATTTAAAGATTTCTATGAGGATTTATTTAAACTTGTGCTGCTCAGTGTAGCCTGGTTTGTTATTAGTTCTGTCTTATTATTTGCTGTTTTTATTGGCTTACAGAGCGGCTGGTATTTAATTATCTTATTACCACTTATCTTTTTAGGTCCGGTATTTTTAACATCACTTTATGGTGTTAATGAGATTTTAGAAGAAGGAAGGGTTGCTTTTAAATCACTCTTTGCTTATTTTAAAAATAATTTTTGGCGTGGATTTTTAGTTTTCTTGATTTCAGTTATTTTATATATAGTTTTTGTAGTAGATTTACGTTTCTTTTTAATAAAGGGACAGGAGAATATCTGGCTTTTAGCCTTTGCTTTTTTATTTGCCTATTTATTAATTTACTTTTCAATTTATCAGGCCTATTTGTGGGGATTGTTGATTATTCAGGGGGATAGACCACTTAAGGATATTTTTAAAAATGCGGTTATTCTCAGTCTGGATAATATAATATTTTCTCTGCTCTGGTTTCTGGCAATTTTCCTGTTAACTGTAATTTTAATTGTGATTGGTATTGGTCTTCCAGCTGGATTTATTGGGATTATAGGTTTATTAATTATTCAGGGAACTAAAGAAATGCTGGCAAAATATTAAAAACAACTATCTAGAAGGTTATGTGAGAGGGGAATAGTAATGAAAGAATATTATTTAGGGCTGGATCTTGGTGGAACAAAAATTCTTACAGGTCTTGCCGATAGTGAGGGGAAGATTATTACAAGATCTCGTAGAGATACTGAAGCTGATCTTGGAGAAGATAAAATAATAGAAAACATGATAGCAACTATAGAAGCTGTACTAAAAAAAGCAGATGTTGATCGAAATCAGGTTAGAACGCTGGGAATTGGCAGTCCGGGTCCACTTGATGCCAAAAAGGGAATCATCATTGAGAACGCTAATTTACCCTGGAAAAATGTTCCCCTGGTTGAGAAAATAGAGTCAGCTTTGGGAATTAAAACTCTCTTAAAAAATGATGCTAATGCGGCTGCCCTGGGGGAAAAATGGTTTGGTGCCGGTAAAAATGTTAATAATATGGTTTATATAACTATTTCCACCGGTATTGGTGGAGGAGCAATTATTAACAGGGAACTGTTTAGTGGGATTAATGATAACGCTTGTGAGGTAGGACATACAGTAATTGATCCTAATGGTCCACTCTGCGGTTGCGGAAATCACGGCTGTCTGGAGGCGTTTTCCTCCGGGACCTCTATTGGTAAGAGAGCACGAGAGGCTGCTGCGGCAGGACAGAGTAAGGAAATGCTGGAGCTGGCAGACAATATTGTTGAAGATATAGATGCAGTTATCTGTGCTCAGGCTGCCTATCAGGGTGATCAGGCAGCTCAGGAAATTTTCGAAAATGCCGGTTATCACCTTGGGATTGGCTTAGGAAATGTTGTAAATACTTTTAATACTGAGATGATAATTCTTGGTGGAGGAGTAATGAAGGCCTCAGATCTTTTTTTAGAGAAGGCTATTAAAACCATGGAAGATATAGCACTTGCTGGATCTTTAGAAATGGTAACAGTTAAAGAAGCTGAGCTCGGTTCTGATATTGGTTTAATGGGTGCTATAGCTGTGGCAATGGAAGACAGGTTGAAAAAAAATGATTGATGAAGATAAAGTATTAGTACTTGATATTTTCAACCGCTTTGACCTGGAAATTAAAGCCGGACGTGCAGGTATTAAAAGAGAGGTTAAAGTTAGTGATATTAAACGACCGGGAATTGAACTGGCAGGTTTCTGGAAGCACTTTGTACCGGAGCGGGTTAATTTAATTGGAAGAACTGAGCTTTCTTTTCTGCGGGAGCTTGATGAGCAGATCTTACAGGAAAGAATTGAAGAATATGTAGACTCTAATCCAGTCTGCATTATAGTTGCCCGGGGAGAACATATTCCTGATTATCTGCTGAAAAAAGCAAATCAGAAGGGTATTCCTGTTCTTTCGACAGAAATTTCTACGACCAGATTTAGCAGCATGCTTTTAAACTATCTGGAGGAAAAATTAGCGCCGGTCAAGGTTATTCATGGGGTTCTGGTAGATATCTATGGAATAGGTGTCTTAATTAAAGGTCAGAGTGGAATCGGAAAAAGTGAGACAGCTATAGAACTGGTTAAAAGAGGGCACCGCCTGGTTGCTGATGATATTATTGAAATCAAAAAAATAGGAGAACTGCGTTTAAGTGGTACAGCTCCCAATAATTCTCGTTATTTTCTTGAGATGCGCGGTATTGGAATAATTAATGTCAAAACTTTATTTGGGGCTGGAGCAGTAAAACACGAATCTCCAGTTAATCTTGCAATTAAATTAGAAAGATGGGAAGATGGAGAAGAATATGAAAGACTTGGTATTGACAGCCGCAAAACAGAAATTATGGATTTAGAAATTGACGAAATTATAATTCCGGTAAAACCAGGTAGAAATCTGGCTTTAGTTTTAGAAGTTGCAGCCATGAATTATAGAATGAAAACAATGGGTTATAATGCTGCAGTTGATTTTACAGAGAATATAATGAATAGATAGATAATGTTTTTAGTAGAGGTGTAAAAATGGCTTTTAAAAATATAAAAAATAAAAGACAAAAATTAGTAATCCTATTTATTATCTGTCTTTTTATTTTGCCTGCAGCTGTCAGTGCAGAAAATTATAGAGTGATTTTTAATCACCTTGATGGAATTGGTGATGATTATGGGCCTGGAGATTATGATTATCCCCAAAATCATATCTTCCAAAATAAAGGGCGTTTATTTGATCTAAAGTCGATGACTATTTTTGAAGGAGAAAATGAATATAAAGTTCGCTTTTCGTTTTCTAATTTAACTGATCCCTGGGGAGCTAAATATGGATTTTCATTACCTTTAATCGAAATTTATATTGATTATCAGAATGGTGGAAGTAATCAAATTTTTCAGGAAGGAGCAAATGTCAGATTTAAAGAAAATTTTAACTGGGATAAATTTATAAAAATTAGCGGCTGGTGGGTTAGATTGTTTAATCCTAACAGTGATAAAGAGAATTTATTGAATATTAATGATTTATCACTTAATAAGCCTGATTCAAATGGAGATCTTAGTCTGCAGAGAGAAGGTAATGATCTATTTTTAAAAATCCCTAAAAATGAGATTAATTCACTGCAGAATAGTAAAATTATTGTAATGGTGGGCAGCTTTGATCCTTTTGGCTATGATCATTTTCGTTCTTTATCCAGAACAAAAAGCTACTGGCAGATATATTCTAAAAATGAGATTTCAAATTCAAAATCTCCCAGAGTACTTGACCTTTTGGTCCCTGAAGGCCGAAATCAAAAAAATATATTGAGTGGTCAATTACCAGTACTGCCGTATTTAAAAATTGAGAGTGAACGGCCGGCCAGAGAGCCGACTCTTGTAGATCAGCTGCAGCCTTTAAATGAAATTTCTTTATCAATACTATTTTTTTACATATTATTTTTAATTTTTGTGCTTTATAAATTTAAATACAATAAATAACTTTGAACTTATAAAGAGGTGAGATAATGACAGATAAAACAATGAAATATGCCAGAGAGATATTAAAAAAAGTATCCCGCAGCTTTGCTCTGACAATTCCGATGCTCGATGATCAGATCAAAGATGAAGTCCTTTTAGCCTATCTCCAGGATAGAATTTTAGATAATTTTGAAGATGAAATTTATCCACCTGATCTTAAACTACAGCAGGAAATGATGGATCGAGTCAGCAGAATATTTTCTCCAGTAGAATATGATCGCAGTTCTGATTTTTCAATTATTGAAGAAAAGAGCAGTTTAATAGAAAAAGACTCACTGCGGGAGTTAACTGAAAATATTGATTTGATTTACAGGTGTTATCAAAGTTTTGAGCCTGTGATTCAGGAGATCTCTCATAAATGGCTGCAGGAAATGAATCAGGGAATGCAGAAATATTTAAGCAAAAAAGTAGAGACTTTTGCAGAACTGGATGAATACTGTTATTATGTTGCTGGTACAGTCGGAGGATTTTTAACTGAAACTATTATTTGTAAATTTGAAATTGAGGCTCAGAAAGAGAAAATATTAATGGATAATTTTAACCAGGCAGGTTTGTTTTTGCAGAAAGTTAATTTGATTAGAGATATCAGAGAAGATTTAGAGAGTAGAGACAAGCATTTCTGGCCTTTAAAAGATTTAGGAATTAGCGAAAAAGAACTTACTGATCCCCGATATGAGAAACAGGCGCTGGCTGCCTTAGAGCAAATGCTGGCAGATTTAAGAACTCACATTCCAGCTTTAAAGAAATATTATCAGGCTCTGCCGGCTGAACTTAAAGGTTATAAAAAGTTTTTTGCTGTTAATAATGCACTGGGGTTGGCCACCATGGATAAGCTAAAAGACAATCCTGATGTATTTTATGGGAACAAACCGGTTAAAACTTCTAAATTAACTTTTCTAAATATAATGCGGGCTCCGGAAAAATATTTTTTGAAGCATATAAATAAGATAGTACGAGTATAGATTTAGTTTTAGGAAGGAGAATAATTCCAGATGGACTTTTTACTTATTACAGGTATGTCGGGAGCGGGAAAATCTCTGGCCTTAAATTATTTTGAAGATAGGGGTTATTTTTGTGTAGATAATTTACCACCAGCTTTAATTTCAAAGTTTGCAGAATTATGCCTGCAGTCAGATTTAGACAAAATTGCTCTTGTCAGTGATATTAGGGGACGAGAGTTTTTTAATGAACTTTTTGAGGAACTTGCAAAAATAGAAAAAATGAACTTGAATTACAATATTCTTTTTCTGGAAGCATCAGATGATGTTTTAATTAGAAGGTATAAGGAAAGTAGGAGACGACATCCTCTTGATGAAGAGGGAAGAGTTCTGGATGCCATTGAGCGAGAAAGAAAATTATTAGAAGAACTGCGGGGAAGGGCAACTAAAATTATTGACACTGGAGAATTAAAGATCTCAGAACTGCAGGAGGAATTGAATCAATCATTTTTTGTGGAAGAGGATAAGAATTTACTCCATTTAAGTTTGATTTCCTTTGGCTTTAAGTATGGTATTCCCAGGGATGCTGATTTAGTAATGGATGTTCGTTTTTTACCAAATCCTCATTATGTAAAATCTTTAAGAGAAAAAACAGGAAATGATCAGGTAGTTCAGGATTATGTACTAAAATGGCCGATAACTGATAAATTTTATGAAAAGTTTTTTGATTTAATAGATTTCTTACTGCCGGAATATAAAAAAGAAGGGAAGAGTCATTTATCTGTTGCTATTGGCTGTACTGGAGGCAAGCATCGCTCAGTTACAACAGTTAATAAGCTGGCAGAATTTTTATCAGACAAAGAATATAATATTAATCTCGAACATCGAGATATCGAAAAATAAAAGTTTTAGTTGAGCATTAAAAAGCAATTATTAGAAGGAAGTGTAATTATGAACCTGCCAAAATGGTTTTTTCCAGGTTTGGGTGTAAAAAGATGGTTTTTGGTAATAATATTTGCCTTTATTTTAATTAGTCTGGGAATTACCCCTTTGTTTGGTTTTGATTTGAGTGTTTATGTAGCTAATAATTTATTAGCTATCTTAAGTAATATTTTTGGAAATCAGGCAGGATTTATTCTCAAATTTACTGCAGTGATAATGATTTTAAGTGGAATTGCTTTAACCTATTATTCTTTAGTAAAGATCAGGTCAGAATTTAACACCCATATTACACCAAATGGAGAAATACTGGATTTATTATATGAAAAAAGAAGATCTAACAGGGGGCCAGAAATAGTAGCTTTTGGTGGTGGAACAGGGCTCTCGAATCTTTTGCGGGGTTTAAAAACAAATAGTGATAATTTGACAGCAGTCGTCACAGTGGCAGATGATGGTGGGAGTTCAGGCAGGTTGAGAGATGAAATGGGGATTTTACCTCCCGGTGATATTCGAAACTGTCTGGTAGCTCTTGCTGACAGAGAACCTCTAATGGAAAAATTATTTCAGCACCGCTTTGAATCAGAAGGTGGGCTTGAAGGTCACAGCTTTGGCAATTTATATATTGCAGCAATGACTGAAGTGCTGGGTGATTTTGAAGAAGCCGTTAGAGCTTCCAGCAAAGTTCTGGCAATCAGGGGTAAGGTTTTGCCAGCTACTAATGAAGATATTAAACTGGGAGCAGTTTATCATGATCAGGAAGAAAGAATAGGAGAATCAGCTATTCCGGTTTATAATAAGGAGATTAATAGAGTCTTTTTGTATCCGGAAAATGCAAGTACTACTCCAGAAGTAAGAGAATCTATAAGAAAAGCAGATGTGATTGTTATTGGTCCCGGCAGTCTTTATACCAGTATTTTACCGAATTTGCTGGTTAAAGGGATTGCAGCAGAAATCAAAAAAAGTGAGGCTCTGAAATTATATATTTGTAATGTTATGACCCAGCCAGGAGAAACTGATGGCTATACTGCTGCTGACCATGCTCAGGCAATAATAGATCACTGTGGGAGTGGAGTTTTTGATTACATTATTGTTAATAATCGTCAGGGAACTGAAGAACTGCGCCAGAAGTATGAGGCTGAAGGTGCATATTCGGTTCAAATAGATCATCAGTGCTTAAAAGATCTGGGTGTTAAAATAATTGAAGCAGACCTCTTAAAAAAAGACAGCTATTTACGTCATGATCCCCAGGCACTGGCAGAGTTAATTTATGATTTAAATAAAAAATATAACTAAAATAGATTGAAAATTTAAAGCAATTTTGAGTTTGAATAACAATTATAGATTTTAAAGGTGATATAAATGTCTTTTACTGATCAGGTCAAAGAAGAGTTAACACATAAAGATAAATTTGATTATCAGGAACAGCTGGCTGAACTTTCAGCCTTAATTAGAATAGATGGTTCGATTCAGATTTCAAATAAGCATTTAGCTGTTAAGGTAACACTTTACCACGGGAATCTGGCCCGCAGAATTTATTCCTTAATAAAAGAGCGATTTGGTTTTAGTATTGAGATCAGAGTCAGACAGGATAGAAGATTTAACTTAAGTCACAGCTATGATATTATTGTAACTCCTCAGCCTGGGGTTAGAGAATTTTTACTGGAACTTGGATTTTTAACTCCAGCTAATAATCTGGTTTTTCATATTAAAGAAGAATATTTAGATTCCCGCAAATTATCTCAGGCATATTTACGAGGTTTATTTTTAGGTGGGGGATCTGTTAACAGTCCTCAGAGCGAATATCATTTAGAATATCGCTGTGAGCGGGAGAGTGTGGCGGAAGATTTAAAAGTTTTATTTGCTAAATTTGACTTAAAAGCTCATCAAACTGAGCATAAAGGTTATCAGGTAATTTACTTTAAGAGTTATGCTGAAGTAGTAAAGGTTTTAAATATAATCGGAGCCCACCAGGCAATGTTAAAAATGGAAAATGATCATATTGTTAAAGAACTTAAAAATAACGTTAACCGTCGAGTTAATTTTGAGACAGCAAATCTTGAAAAGTCAGTTTCAGCTGCTATGGACCAGCTGGAATATATAGATATTATAGAAAGAAAAGAAGGACTGGAAACATTAAGTCCCGGGCTGCAGGAAATAGCGGAACTTCGCAGAGCTAATCCTTATGCATCATTAAAGGAATTGGGAGATATTCTGGATCTCAGCAAATCCGGGGTGAATCATCGTTTGCGAAGAATTAAAAAAATTGCTCAAGATTTAACTTGATATTATTTCAAAAGATGATATAATAGTAATTAGAAGTTAAAAATACAATATCGAACTTGCTGCTGATTTTAAAGATCAGCTTTGTTTTTGGCTGTATCGGGACAATTTTGTTCCATTTGGACAAAAACGTTCCAGCTCGGAGGTTAAACATGAATAAATTGTTTAAAATTCAGCAAAAAATTGTACCAGAAATTGTTAAGACAGCCCAGCAAAGATATAATATCCTACGTGGTATTTATTATAATCAGCCTATTGGCAGAAGAGCTCTGGCCCGAATTTTGGGTCTCAGCGAAAGAACAATCCGCAATGACCTGGAGTTTTTTGAAAAAAATGCTTTGATAACTATTACCCCTGCAGGTACTCAGATAACTAGAATTGGAGAGGAATTTCTGATAGAATTAGATGAGTATATCAAAGAATTAAGAGATATCAGTTATTTGGAAAAAAGGCTGGAGAATATTCTGGGGATAGAAAAAGTAAAACTGGTTAACGGAGCTGTTCCGGCCGGAGATTTAAAAGCAGAAATTGGACGTATGGCCTCACAGCTTTTACAGCAGGAGATAAAAAACGGCGATATACTTGCTGTTACAGGAGGGACAACTCTGGCCCAGGTGGCATCTGAGATGAGTTACAGTGCAGAATCTCGAGATGTAACGGTTGTTCCTGGCCGAGGTGGACTGAGTGAGGATGTCGAAATTCAGGCTAATACAATTGCTGCCAAGATTGCTAAAAAACTTGGAGGCAGCTATCATCTGCTGCATATTCCGGACAATATGGCTGAAGAAAATATTTATCATATAACAAAAGAACCAACAATTAAGAGAACTTTAGAAATTTTAAAAAGAGCCAATATTTTAATTCACGGAGTAGGAACTGCTGAAGATATGGCAGGCCGCCGGGGAATGGATGAGCAGGAGATAAAAGATCTCATTAATGCAGGAGCCGTTGGAGAAGCTTTTGGTTTTTATTTCAACTCTCAGGGTGAGATAATATATTCAACTACAAGTGTTGGCTTAAACCTGGATGATCTGCAGGCAATAAATAAAGTAATTGTAGTTGCCGGTGGAAAAAATAAGGCAGAAGCAGTAATTTCTGCTGTGTCTCCTAAATACCAGGATATTTTAATTACTGATGAAATTACAGCCCGAAAAATTATCTCTCTTAAAGGAGGTGAGGCCGAAGACAGGCTGGCCAACTAAAATCAGCAGGTTATAAACTTTCAAATTTTTTAAGTCTTTGTTTAATAAATTAAAATTTAGATTTGTAAATGATTCATCAATTATAAGGAGGAATTAATAATGAAAAGAGTAGCAATTAATGGTTTTGGAAGAATTGGTAGAGGATATTTAAGATTAGTAGAAGGAAGAGATACAGAGGAAATTGAAATTGTTGCAATTAACGATTTAGTAGATGTTGAAAACTTAGCTTACTTACTTAAGTATGATTCTGTGCACGGTCGGTTTGATGGTACAGTAGAAGTTAAAGATGGTGACTTAGTAGTTAATGGTAAGAAGATTAAAGTTTCTGCTATTAAAGATCCTAAAGAATTACCATGGGGCGAAAACGACATTGATGTTGTAATCGAATCAACAGGTGTCTTCCGTAAAAAAGATCAGTTAATGCAGCATATTGACGCTGGTGCGAAAAAAGTTATTTTAACAGTACCTGCTAAAGATAAAATAGATAATACTATTGTACTTGGTGTTAATGATGATGATCTTAGCGATGATGACTTAATTGTTTCTAATGCATCATGTACAACAAACTGTCTGGCACCTTTAGCTAAGGCATTAAATGATGAGTTTGGAATTGAAAAAGGTCTAATTACAACAATTCACGGTTACACAACAAGTCAGGCTATTCTAGATATGCCAGCAGGCAAAACTAGAAGAGGTAGAACAGCTGCTGAGAACATTATTCCAACAACTACAGGTGCTGCAATTGCAACAACTAAAGTACTGCCTGAGTTAGATGGTAAGATTGACGGAATGGCTATTCGCGTTCCAGTACCTGATGGATCCTGTGTAGATGGAGTATTTACTCTAGAAAAAGATGTAACAGTTGAAGAAGTAAATGCAATGTTTAAAGAAAAAGCAGAAGGCGAAATGAAAGGTATTTTAGGTTACACTGAAGAAGAATTAGTTTCCAGAGATATTATGGGACAGTTCGAATCTTCTATGATTGATGCGCAGTCTACTATGGTTGTTAATGGTAACATGGTTAAAGTTATCTCCTGGTATGACAATGAGTTAAGTTATACAAATAGAGTTGTAGACTTAACATTAAAGCTGTAAATTAAATATAAAATTATTTCAGGGTGAGGCCAGGTTAATTTGCCCGCCCTGAAATTTTCTCAATAAATTTTTTTGCCCTATTTTTAGAGATAGTTATTTAGCTTTAAGCTTATTTTCAAAAAATTAATAATAGCTAATTAATAACGGAGGTATAAAAAATGAAAAAAACACTTAAAGATATGGACTTTAAAGGAAAGAAAGTCTTAGTTAGAGTTGATTTTAATGTTCCTCTTAAAGATGGAGTTGTTGGTGACAAAACAAGAATTAGAGCAGCTCTACCAACAATTGAGTACTTAATCAAAGAAGATGCAAAAGTACTGCTGATTTCTCACCTTGGACGTCCAGGTGGAGAAGTTAAAGATGATTTAAGAATGGATCCAGTTGCTAAAGCACTGGCTAATTTATTAAACAAAGAAGTAAAAAAAGCTGATGATTGTATCGGAGAGAAAGTTAAAGAAGCTGTAGACAATATGGAAAATGGAGAGGTAATGCTATTAGAAAACAGCCGCTTCCATGCTGGAGAAAAGAAAAATGATCCAGAATTTGCAAAAGAATTAGCTTCACTTGCTGATCTTTATGTAAATGATGCTTTTGGGGCTGCTCACAGAGCACATGCAACAACAGTTGGGGTTACAGAATATTTACCAGCTGCTGCAGGTTTCTTAATGCAGAGAGAGTTAAATGCCTTAGGTGAAGTGATGGAAAACCCAGCCAGTCCTTTTGTGGCAATTATGGGTGGAGCTAAGGTTTCTGATAAAATCGATGTAATCAAAAACTTAATTACTAAAGTAGATAAATTAATCGCTGCCGGTGGAATTGCAAATACATTCCTGCTTGCAAAAGGTTATGAAGTAGGAGATTCTCTTGTGGAAGCTGATAAAGTTGAGCTGGCTAAAGAATTAATGGCAGAAGCAGAATCAAAGGGAGTAGAGATTGTGCTTCCAATTGATGTTGTAATTGCTGATGATTTTTCCAATGATGCAAATACAAAAACAGTTTCTGTTGAAGAAGTTCCGGCTGGCTGGCAGATCTTAGACTGCGGCGGCCCTCAAAGCTTAGAAAAATATAAAGAAATTATTAAAAATGCAAAAACAGTTATCTGGAATGGACCATTAGGAGTATTTGAAATGGAAAAATTTGCTAAGGGTACTGTTGAACTAGCTAAGGCACTTGCTGAATCAGATGCACATTCTGTAATCGGTGGTGGAGATTCTGCTGCTGCAATCAATGAGGCTGGTGTAGCTGATAAAATGAGCCATATTTCTACCGGTGGTGGAGCTTCTCTGATGTTTTTTGAAGGTAAAGAACTTCCCGGTGTAGCTGCACTTGACGATGTTGAGTAAGCTTAAATAAATGAAATGCTTTATTTTGAATTGAATAAACTCGAATCTAAATTTTTGTCGTTCAGACAAAATTTGAGGAGGAATATTAATGCGTAAACCATTTATCTGTGGAAACTGGAAAATGAATAAAAATGTTAAAGAAGCCGAAGCCATGATTACTGCTTTGAAAGATAAAGTTAAAGCTGTAGATAATGTAGAAATGGGCATCTGTCCGACAGCTCTCTGCTTAACAACAGTTAAAGAAGCTGCTCAGGGTAGTGACCTTGTAACAGGTGCTGAAAATATATACTGGAAGGATTCTGGTGCCTATACTGGAGAAATTTCTGCTAAGATGCTGGCTGATAGTAGTATAGAATATACTATCGTTGGTCACTCAGAAAGAAGAGAAATTTTTGGTGAAACTGATTATGAGGTAAATAAGAAAGTTTTATCTGCGCTGGAACATGGTGTGAAACCAATTGTCTGTGTAGGAGAAACTTTAGAAGAAAGGAAAGCTGAACAAATAGAAGCAAAGGTTAACTTCCAGGTTGATGCTGCCCTGGCAGGATTAAGTAAAGAAGAAGCTGCAGATGTGGTAATTGCTTATGAACCTATCTGGGCAATTGGTACAGGTGAGACTGCTTCTGCTGAAGAAGCTAATCGCGTAATTGGAATTATTAGAGACAATATCAGAAAAAAATATCCTAAGGCTGCTGATAAAATTAGAATTCAATATGGTGGTAGTGTTAAACCTCATAATGTAGAAGAAATTATGGCTCAAACAGAAATCGATGGTGCTTTAGTTGGTGGAGCCAGCTTAGAAGCAGACTCTTTTTCTGAAATCATTTTAAAAACTGCCGAAATCTATAAGTAAATAAGTAAGATTATAAGGAGGATTATTATGGCAAGACCTAAACCACTGGCCCTGATTATTGCAGATGGGCTGGGAATAAACGAAAATGCAGAAGGAAATGCTGTCTATCAGGCAGAGACTCCTTTCTTAGATAAATTAAATAAAGAGTATCCACATTCAATTTTGAAACCTTCAGGAGAGGCTGTAGGTCTCCCGGAAGGCCAGATGGGTAACTCAGAGGTTGGCCATCTAAATATTGGTGCCGGCCGGATAGTTTATCAGGATTTTACAAGAATTAATAAAGCTGTAGAAGAAAAACATCTGCTGGACAATGAAGCACTAAAAAAAGCAGTAGATCATGCTAAAGAAAATGATGGGGCCCTGCACTTAATCGGACTTTTATCTGATGGTGGTGTACACAGTCATATTAAACATCTTTTTGGTTTAATTGAGATGGCTGATCGAGCTGGTCTGGAAAAAGTATATATTCATCCCATCTTAGATGGTAGAGATACTCCACCTTCCAGTGGTACAGGTTATTTAAAAGAACTGCAGGAAGAGCTGGATAGAGTAGGTACCGGAAAAATTGCAACTGTCAGCGGCCGTTATTACACAATGGATCGTGATAACCGCTGGGAGAGAACAAAAAAATCCTATGATATGTTAGTTCTGGGCGAAGGAAATAAAGCAGAAGATGCTATCAAAGCTGTAGAAGCTTCTTATGCAGAAGATGTGGAGGATGAATTTGTTGTACCAACAGTTATCACTGAAAATGGAAAACCTGTAGGCCCCATGAATGATCACGATTCTGTAATTTTCTTTAACTTTAGAGCTGATAGAGCCCGTCAGATTACTGAAGCTTTAACTATTGATGGTTTTGAAGGATTTGAACGGGAACCAGAACATCCCGAAGATTTATATTATGTCACTATGACAGAGTATGATGAAGACTTTGATTTACCGGTTGCTTTTGAACCGGTAGAGATCGAAGATGGACTGGGTGATGTTCTGAGCCGTGAAGGTTTAAAACAGCTTCGAATTGCTGAAACAGAAAAATATGCTCATGTTACTTTCTTCTTTAATGGAGGAGTTGAAGAACCTAATCAAGGTGAAGATAGAATTTTAATTCCTTCACCCCAGGTTGCAACTTATGAGATGCAGCCGGAAATGAGTGCTTATAAGGTAACTGATAAGCTTCTAGAAAAAATTGAGGCAGAAGAATATGATGTGATTATCTTAAACTATGCTAATATAGATATGGTTGGACATACTGGTTTTATGGATGCAGCTATTGAGGCTGTAGAAACTGTAGATGAGTGTCTTTCTAAAATTGTTCCAGCAATTTTAGAAAAAGGTGGACAGGCTTTAATCACAGCTGACCATGGTAATGGAGAAAAGATGAAAGAAGAAGATGGTTCTCCATTTACAGCTCATACTTCTAATATTGTTCCTCTCTATTATGTAGGTGGACCGAAGAATAAAGGTATAGCTTCTGGTAAATTAGCTGATCTTGCTCCCACAATGTTAGAAATTTTGGGAATTGAACAGCCGGAAAAAATGACTGGAAAATCACTCATCATAGATAATAAATAATTTTGCTTGAGAAAAGTTGACTCTAGTTTGATCTATTAAGAAATTAAATAATTAATAAGCAGGGGCAGTTTCTGCTGTCTCTGTCTAAACACAACTTAAAAATAGTTTTACTGTAAAATTATAAGGAGGTCAATTAATAATGTTAAGTACAACAATTGTAGAGGTTTTTGCAAGAGAAATTTTGGATTCACGAGGTAACCCAACTGTAGAGGTAGAGGTAGTATTAGAAGATGGCACATTTGGTAGAGCTGCTGTTCCATCTGGAGCTTCGACTGGAGAATACGAAGCTGTTGAATTAAGAGATGGCGGCGACCGTTATATGGGCAAGGGTGTTTTAGATGCAATTGAAAACGTAAACGAAGTTATTGCACCTGAATTATTAGGTTTAGATGTCAGAGATCAGGTTGACATTGATAACTTGATGCGCGAATTAGATGGGACTGATAACAAAGGTAAATTAGGTGCCAATGCTATTTTAGGTGTTTCAATGGCAGCTGCTAAAGCAGCAGCCAATGCGACTGGAACTGAGCTGTATAATTATATTGGCGGTATGAATGCTAAAACTCTGCCAGTACCAATGATGAATATTTTAAATGGTGGAGAGCACGCTGATAATAATGTAGATCTACAGGAATTTATGATTATGCCTGTTGGCGCAGTAAGCTTCCGTGAAGCTCTGCAGATGGGGGCAGAAGTTTATCACAACTTAAAGAAAGTACTGCAGGAAAAAGATCTGGGTACTGGTGTTGGTGATGAAGGTGGATTTGCACCTGATTTAGGTTCCAACGAAGAAGCTCTACAGGTGATTGTAGAAGCTATTGAAGCTGCAGGTTATGAAGCTGGCGAAGATTTCTATCTAGCTATTGATGCAGCAGCATCTGAAATTTATAAAGATGGTAAGTATGATCTGGCTGGAGAAGGTGTAAAAAAGACTTCTGAAGAAATGGTAGATTTCTATGCCGAGTTAATTGATAAGTATCCCATTATCTCACTTGAAGATGGTCTTGACGAAGATGACTGGGAAGGTTGGGCTCAGCTAACCGAACGTTTAGGTGATCGTCTGCAGATCGTTGGAGATGACCTCTTTGTTACTAATGTAGAAAGATTAAGCAGAGGTATTGAGGAAGATTCAGCTAACTCAATTTTAATTAAGGTTAACCAGATTGGTTCCTTAACAGAGACTTTAGATACAATTAAGATGGCTGCAAGAGCAGGATTTACTTCTGTAGTATCCCACCGTTCTGGTGAAACAGAAGATGTAACAATTGCTGATCTTGTTGTAGCAATGAATACCGGCCAGATTAAAACTGGTGCCCCTGCACGTTCCGAAAGAGTTGCTAAATATAATCAGCTGCTTAGAATTGAAGAAAGCTTAGGAGAAGCAGCTCAATATGCAGGTAAAGAAGCATTTTTTAACCTTAAGTAAAATTCTTTAAATTTAAAAAACAGTAATGATAATCAGACTGGGTAGAGATTATTCTCTGCCTGGTCTTTTATAGTCTTGTGTGCTGAAACTGTTTTCCAGGTTCTTAAAAAGTCCTTTTATCTTCTAAGTTATTGTTTTTTTTTCATTAATATGTTAAAATTAGATTGTGTTGAATTATAGATATCTAGTATTATTTTATTTAACTTACTGGAGGTGAGATTTAGATGTTTGTACTTAAGGTTTTACATTTTATTATAGCGATTGCAGTAATTGCTGGTGTTTTACTTCAGTCTGGTAAAAGTGCCGGTCTATCTGGAGCAATTGATGGTGGTGCTACAACTTTTTTTGGTAAATCTGGAAGGAAAATGGAAGATAAAATAAGTAAGGCAACAACTGTTGCAGCAGTATTATTTATGATTAACTCTCTAATTTTGGCTATATTTTAAGTTTTGATATTTATTTTTATAATTAAGTAATGGGCAGTTGATTATAAAGCAGGAGATTAAGTATTTTTAATAAAATTATCTAATATTGATTCAGGGAAAATTTTAAAGTTTTGAATGCAATAAATACCAGATAAGATGCTAAATATTAGCAGATAAAAAGAAAATATTAATTAATAAGGAGGTTGGTGCATGAATTTTTATACACCTTTAGCAGGAATAATTGCCTTAATTTTTGCCTTTATTCTTGCTGGAAAAGTTAAAAAAGAAAGTATGGGAACAGAGAGGATGGTCGAGATATCAGATGCAATCAATGAAGGGGCAATGGCATTCTTAGGTCGTGAGTATAAGATGCTTTCAGTATTTGTTGCTGTTGTAGCTGTAATAATGGCTGTTGTACCCAGTTTAGGCTGGCAGTATGCAGTATCATTTATCTTAGGGGCATTTTTCTCTGCTTTGGCTGGATTTATAGGAATGCAGATTGCAACTCAGTCAAATGCCAGAACAACACATGCGGCTAGAACAGGCTTAAATGCTGCTCTAAAGGTTGCATTTTCTGGTGGAACTGTAATGGGAATGTCTGTTGTAGGTTTAGGAACCTTAGGACTTGGAATTTTATATATGTTCTTTTCTCACAATGTAGAGTTTATTAGAGGTTTTGCTTTTGGAGCCAGTTCAATTGCTTTATTTGCCCGTGTTGGCGGCGGTATTTATACTAAGGCTGCTGATGTTGGTGCTGATTTAGTGGGTAAAGTAGAAGCTGGAATTCCAGAAGATGATCCCCGTAATCCTGCAGTTATTGCCGATAATGTTGGTGATAATGTTGGTGATGTGGCAGGTATGGGAGCAGATTTATTCGAATCATATGTTGGTTCAATTGTAGCTGCTATGACTTTAGGAGTTGCTTTAAGTGTAGATCATGTTTTACTGCCGATGTTAATTGCAGCTTTAGGAATTATTGCTTCTATTATTGGTACTCGTTTTGTAAAAGCTAAAGAGGGTGGAAATCCTGCTAAGGCTTTAGAAAGAGGAACCCTAACTGCTGCTGGAATTACAATTATTGGAGCTTACTTTTTAGTAACTTCTTTAACTGGAGAAATTGGTATTTTTGTAGCAATTATTGCCGGCTTAGTTGCTGGAACACTAATTGGTAGAATTACTGAATACTATACTTCAGAGCATTATGGACCTGTTAAACATATTGCCCGTCAGTCACAGACTGGTACGGCAACTAACATAATTAGTGGTTTATCTGTTGGTATGAGAAGTACAACCCTGCCAATTTTAGTCATTACAGCTGCTATTTATTTAGCTTATAATTTTGCCGGTCTTTATGGTATTGCAATGGCTGCAGTTGGTATGCTTTCTACGACAGGTATCACACTTTCTGTGGATGCTTATGGACCTATCGCTGATAATGCTGGTGGAATTGCCGAAATGGCAGAGCTTGATTCTTCAGTTAGAGACATTACTGATAAATTAGATTCTGTTGGTAATACAACAGCTGCTATGGGTAAGGGTTTTGCAATTGGTTCTGCTGCTTTAACAGCTTTATCATTATTTGCAGCTTTCTCACAGGCAGTTGGCTTAGAGTCTATTTCGCTGACTAATCCACAGGTTATTATAGGACTTTTCCTGGGAGCTATGCTTCCTTTCCTATTCTCCGCAATTACAATGGAGGCTGTAGGTAAGGCCGCAGGAGAAATGATCGAAGAAGTTCGAAGACAGTTTAAAGAAATGCCAGGTATTATGGAAGGAACTCAAAAACCTGACCACAGAAAATGTGTTGATATCAGTACAACAGCTGCTCTAAAAGAAATGATTTTACCAGGACTTTTAGCTGTAGTTGTGCCAGTAGTAGTTGGACTCTGGGATGTACAGGCATTGGGTGGTCTTTTAGGTGGAGCCCTTTCTTCCGGTGTGCTCTTAGCTATTATGATGGCTAATGCCGGTGGAGCCTGGGATAATGCAAAAAAATATATTGAATCAGGAGCTTTTGGTGGTAAGGGTACAGACACCCATGCTGCTTCTGTTGTTGGTGATACAGTAGGAGATCCATTTAAGGATACATCTGGTCCATCCTTAAATATCTTAATCAAATTGATGACTATTGTTTCACTTGTATTTGCTCCTTTATTCATGTAAAATTAATATAGTAGTAAAGGATTACTTACCCTCCTTGTAGTTAATGCTGCTGGGAGGGTTTTTTGATAGAAGGGTAGTGATTTATAATGCCGGAAGTTGATGATCAAATGTGTTTTGCCTGTGGTGAGGAAAATCCGATTTCTCTGGCCTTAAAATTTGAAGAAAGCTCTAAAAATAGGGTTAGAGCAGAATTTATCCCTGGGGAAAATCATCAGGGCTATAATGGGATAATTCATGGTGGTTTAACAGCTACTTTACTGGATGAGGCAATGGCATATGTAATTGGATTCAAGGGAATCAAAGCATTTACTGCTGAGTTAAATATCAGGTACAGAAAGGCAATAGAGATTGGAGAAAAGTTAGAAATAATTGGTGAGTATAAAAGATCCAAAAAAAGTTCTATTGCAAATGTTCATTATGCTCAGGCAGAAATTTTTGCTAAAGATGGTAATTTAAAGGCTCAAGCAGAAGCTAAGTTTATTGAGGCTGATAATTAAAGTTTAGAATTAGGCAGTTTTATTTTTTAATAAAGATAAAACATAATGAGGAGGAATTTTAATGCAGAGAGAAGAAGCTCTTAAACTGATGGAAGAAAATATCAAGCAGAAGAATTTGCGCAAACACTGTCTTGCAGTGGAGGCTGTAATGGCAGATTTAGCCGACTATTTTGATAAAGATGAGCAAAAATGGCGTCTGGCAGGCTTACTTCATGATATTGATTATGAGGAGACTGCAGATCAGCCAGAAAAGCACAGTCAGCTTGGTGCAGATAAGCTTGCAGAGATGGGGATGGAAAAGAAGATAGTAGAGGCTGTTAGAGCTCACAATGGGATGCATCAGCTGCCCCGTAAAACGTTAATGGCTAAAGCTTTGTATGCCGCTGATCCTTTAACTGGTTTAATTGTTGCTTCGGCACTGATCCATCCTGAAAAAAAATTAGAAGCACTGGATACGGAATTTGTTTTAAACCGTTATGGAGATAGTTCGTTTGCTAAAGGAGCAGATAGAGATGTGATTGCTTCCTGTAAGGAGCTGGATCTTGAGTTAAAAGAATTTGTTGGTCTTTCTTTACAGGCCATGCAGGATATTTCTGATGATCTAGGACTTTAAATTTTAGTGTCAAGAGCAGAAAAAGTTGAATAAAATTAAGTTCAATATCACCAAAAGATTGGGGATGATTATTAATGAGTGCCAGAAGTGAATTATTAAAAAAATTAAGAGAAGATGTACATCGTCCACTCAGTAAAGAAGATATTTTCAAGAAATTTGAAATAGATAAGGGGCAGCAGCAGATATTTTCAGATCTCCTTGATGATTTGATCAAGTCAGGTAAGATTTTCAAAAACTCAAAGGGTTTGTATGGAGTCCCGGAAAAATTCAATCTAATTGGAGGAAGAATTGAAAAAATTGCTTCCGGAAATGCTTTTTTAATTCCGGATGATCCTGAAAAAGAAGATGTTTATATTTCTTCTGCCAATATGAATGGAGCAATGCACAATGATAAAGTGTTTGTGCGTCCTGTTCCTTCTAATCGCGGCAAAAGCCAGGCAGGGGAAGTTGCAGAAATTATAGAGAGAGTTAACAAAGAAGTAGTTGGTAATTTAGAGAAATATAAAAATTATGGTTTTTTGATTCCAGATAATAAAAGAATTTGTAATGATATTTTTATTCCACCAGAGGCCTTAAACAATGCAGAAAACGGCCAAAAAGTTGTGGCAAAAATAAATCGCTGGCCTGAGAAGAACAGGAATCCTGAGGGAGAAATTATAGAGATACTGGGTGATAAAGATGATGTCGGTGTTGATATTGAAGCTATAATTCGCCAGCTTAATTTACCGGGTGAATTTCCAGATAAGGTTTTAAAGCAGACTGAAAATATTCCTGATCAGGTAAATGAAGATACAATTACAGAAGATGATGAGCGTCTGGATTTAAGAGATTTAAAATTGGTAACTATTGATGGACCAGATGCAAAAGATTTTGATGATGCTGTGTCCATAGAAAAAATGAGTAATGATATTTATAGGTTGGGAGTTCATATTGCTGATGTCAGTCATTATGTAACAGAGGACAGTCCACTTGACAATGAAGCTTTTTCTCGCGCGACCAGTATTTATTTAGTTGATCGGGTAATACCAATGCTGCCAGAAAAACTATCCAATGGAATTTGCAGTTTAAATCCACAGGTTGATAGACTGACAATGACTGTATTTATAAACTATAGATTTCAGGGAAAAAATGGGATAGAGGTTATAGATCATGATATTACAAAATCGGTGATTAATTCTAATCATAGGATGACTTATGGTGAAGCCCAGGATATTCTGGAGGATAATGATCAGGCTAAAAAAGATGAATATAGTGATTTTATAGAAGAACTGGAAATGATGAACGAACTTCGTAGAAGACTGCGCCAAAATCGTTTTGCAGAAGGAAGTATGGATTTTAATTTTCCTGAGGTTAAGGTTGAGCTTGACAAAGATGGTCATCCTGTTAATTTAAAGAAAAGAAAACATCGGGAAGCAGAACAGCTGATTGAGGAATTTATGATTGCTGCTAACAGAATTGTTGCAGCAGAGATGTCCTGGCGTGAGATGCCCTTTATTTATCGAGTTCACGAAGAACCTGATTTGGATAGAATGCAGCAGTTTAACGAATTTATTCATAATTTTGGTTATAGCTTAAAAGGAGTCAAAAATGGAGTCCATCCCCGGGCCTTACAGGAAATTTTAGAAGATGTAAGGGGCACAAAAGAAGAAAAAATAATTGAAACTGTGATGCTGCGCTCACTTAAAAAAGCAGTTTATTCTGAAAAAAACGTGGGTCACTTCAGTCTGGGAATTACTCATTACAGCCATTTCACCTCTCCAATTAGACGTTATCCTGATTTAACTGCTCATCGAATAATTAAGGAAACTATAACAGAAGGTTATTTAAGTCAGAAACGTCAGGATGAATTGGATATAGAACTACCCAAAATAGCCGATCACTGCTCACTCCAGGAAAGAAGAGCAATGGAGGCAGAACGAGATTCAGTTGACTTAAAGAAAATTGAATTCATGGAAGATAAAATTGGTGAGGAATTTGAGGGAATTATCAGTGGAATTACCGGTTTTGGGATGTTTGTGGAATTAGAAAATACTGTAGAAGGTCTGGTGCATATTAAAAATCTTCGTGATGATTATTATCATTATGATGAGGAAAAATATCATCTAATTGGAGAAAGAACTAAAAAGATTTACAGAATTGGTGATGAAGTCAGAGTTAAAGTTACAAAGGTTAATAGAGATGAACGAGAATTAGATTTTGAATTACTGGAAAAAATTGATTAAGAGAAATTAAAGATTAAGGATGTGATAGTCATGGCTAAAGATGACGATATAGAAATTATCGCCAGAAATAAAAAAGCCAGATATGATTTTTATATAGAAGAAACTTATGAGGCCGGGATAAAGCTTAAAGGAACAGAGATTAAATCAATTAGAAATCATCGGGTTAACCTAAAAGATAGCTTTGCTCTGGTGCAAAATGGAGAAGTTTATCTGCATAATATGCATATTAGCCCTTATAAAGAGGGGAATCGTTTTAACCATGAGCCGGAAAGAAAAAGAAAGCTGCTGCTTCATAAAAATGAGATCAGAAAACTGATCGGTTATACAACTCAAAAAGGTTATACTCTGGTCCCCCTGACTCTATATTTGAAAAAAAATCTCTGCAAGGTGGAACTGGCCGTAGCTAAAGGTAAACAACAGCACGATAAGAGACGAGATATCGCCCAAAAAACAGCCAGGCGTGAGATGGAGAAAGCCTTTAGACGCCGCCAAAAAGGGGATATATAAAAAGAAACTTATTCTTTTTAGTTAATTTAATGATTATATTATAAAACCTAAAATATAATTTGACATTCTCTGACCTTTACGTTATAATATTAATGTAAAAGAAAGAGTTATCCAGGGGGTGTTCTGGCTTCGCCTGGATAGTGAACCCTTTAGAAGCGAGCCGAGGAGTTCCTTTCACTCGTTAAACACTGGGAATATAAATTATCTGCAAACGATAATAATTACACTTTAGCTGCCGCGTAGGCAGTTAACGCCTGAGCGGATCCTGTCTGTGGAGTCGTCTTAGGTGCCATACAAAACAGGCTCACCTTCTTCTGATGTCTGTAGGAAGAAGGGACATTTAACAGGCTGGCAGTAAGCAATCCTGTTCAGCGGAGTGCTTACTGTGAGACGAAAAGCTGAACTACGCTCGTAGAAACTACTGGGTGAGCTATTTAGTACGTGGGTTCGACTCCCACCACCTCCACCAATTAAAAAAAGATAATATAACATAAATTTTAGAACCTGATTAAAAGGGTTCTTTTTTTATTAGCTAAAACATTTTATTTAGACAGTTAATCAACAAAAGTTAAATTTGCGGCTTAAGTCTGAGCTTTCTATTTAATATAAAAAGCAGGAAATTTAGTTAAGATGTTTAATATAGATAATAGAATATAAAAAGAGGTACCCTGATGTCCAGGACCAAAATAAAAGAATATATCTTTAATAACAGAGAGAGACTGTCAGAAAAGATTATGGATCAGGCAGTGTCAATAAAAGAAAAAAATCAAATCTGCATCAGATATCAGATAAAGGAGGAAGTTGAATGCAGGAAATTGGACTTGAGACAATATTATTAAACAATAGTATTGGAAATTACATTTTAGCATTATTATTTTTATTTACAGTGGTTTTTATAATAAAAATTTTCGATAAATTTTTGCTGGAAAAGATGAATTTATTTGTGGGAAGATTTTCTCGTTCTTTTTCAGTTTTATTAAAGAAAACAATAAAAAAGAGAATATACCCTTTACTTTACCTTCTTACTCTTTATTTAGCTTTTAAAGAGCTTAATACCGGTAACCAAATTAATAATATTATTAACTCTACTTTAATGATTTTAACAGTTATTTTTGTAGTTTTAGCTGCTCTTGATGTAATTACTTACAGTTTAAAAAAATACTGGGCCAAAAAACAGAGAAGTGAAGAACAGCAAAAGGTTTTAACTATTTCACTTTTTTTAGCAAAAATTATTGTCTGGATAGCTGCATTTTTATTTGTTTTAGATAATTTGGATATTCAAATTACAGGTCTGATTACTGGACTTGGAATTGGTGGTGTTGCAATTGCCTTTGCTGCCCAGAATATTTTAACTGATCTCTTTAATTATATTACTATCTTTTTTGATAAACCTTTTGATATTGGTGATTTTATTATTACGGGAGAGTACAGAGGTACAATAGAACATATCGGAGTAAAATCAACCAGAATTAGAAGTTTAAGTGGAGAACAGCTGATTATTTCTAATACTGATCTTGTTAATTCTCGAATTAATAATTACAAAAGGATGAAACAGAGAAGGATTAACTTTAGTTTTGGCCTGACCTATGATACTCCTCTGGAGAAATTAAAAAAAGTTCCTGGGATTGTAGAGGAGATTATTAAATCTATTGATAAAACAGAATTTGATCGGGCTCACTTTGCAGAATATGCAGCTTCCAGTCTGCTGTTTCAGGTAGTTTATTATGTTAAAGATAGTGATTATAAAACATATATGGAGATTCAACAGCAGATTAATTTCCTGTTAAAAGAAAAAATTGAAGATCTAGGAATAAGTTTTGCTTTCCCAACCCAGACTATTTATTTCGCTAATCAAAATAAATCAGATAGCAATTTTGAAAATGTTCAAAAAATCAGTTCTGAAATAAAACAAAAAGATTTAAATGAGGAAGCATAAATTATAAATTTATGCTAAAATTAATTTTAAAAAGGAGAATTAAATGATGTTAATTGCGAGCTGTGAAATTAAATTATATTTACCGGGAGCGGCTACTTTAAAAGATAAGCGGCAGATAATAAAAAGTCTGCTGCAGAAGAGTAAAAATAAATTTAATCTTGCTGCAGCAGAGGTAGATGCTCAGGATTATATTCAGACTGCTGTACTTGGAGCAGCTGCAGTTGGAAGTGATTATAATCAACTGCAGAGTCTGATGGATAAATATCTTGATTTTATCGAATCATTTCCAGAATTCTTACTCACAGATTTCGAAGTGACAATCAGCTGATAAATCATCTTTATTAATTAAGGAAGCAGCTTCCTGATCAAGTAAAATAGTAATTTCTGGATGTGTCTGCAGTAAAGTAGCTGGAACCTGAGTAGAAATTTTACCACTGACAGTTTTCTTTACTGCTTCAGCTTTGCTTTCTCCACTTGCCAGCAGAACAATTCTATCAGCCTTTAAAATAGTTGCCATTCCCATCGAAATAGCTTTTTTTGGGACTTCGTCTTTACTATCAAAATAGCGGCTGTTGGCCTCAATAGTCTCTTCAGTTAAATCTACTACTTCGGTTGCTACATTTAAGTTTTCAGCAGGTTCATTAAAACCTATATGACCGTTTGAGCCAATACCCAGAATCTGTAGATCAATTCCTCGGGCTTTTTTAATAGATTTTTCATATCTTTTGCATTCCTGCTTAGAATCTTCTGCAGCTCCATCCGGAATATGGATATTTTCTTTTTTAATATTTATTTCATTAAAGAAATTCTGATACATATAATGATGATAGCTGTTGGGGTGATCTGCTTTTAGTCCACAGTATTCATCCAGATTAAAAGTTTGGACCTCACTAAAATTTATTTCATCATTTTGATACATTTCAATTAAATTATCATACATAGCAAGCGGTGTTCCTCCTGTAGCCAGCCCCAGATTACTGTCTGGTTTTAAAGTGATTTGACTTGCTGCCATTAGAGCTGCTTTTTTACTCATTGTCTGATAATTATTTTCTACAATAACTCTCATTTTTACACATCCTTTGTAATATTTTTTAAATTAATCTAAATTAAAAGTAAATTTAAATTTGTAGTTATCATTTCTGTAATAAGCAGAGGTATATTCTATTATTTCTGCATTTTCATTTTTACTGAACTGTTCAAAGTAGAGCCCCAGCATACCTTCCTGAACCTGCATTTTATCTGCAATACCAGCATCCAAAATTACTGCTTCAACTTCTGCTTCTGCATTACTCAGCTGAATATTATATTTATTTTCAATAATCTTAAATAGAGAATTGTTTTCTAATTCATCTTTTTTTAAATCTCTAAAATAATCGACAGCTAAATAGGTATTTTCCAGCAGAAAAGGTTTATTTTCTATTAATCTAAGCCTTTCCAGTCTAAAAAGTGCTGTTTCAGGATCTAGATTCATTTTTGCTGCTATTTTTTTTTCTTTGGTTTTATTGAAACTTAAAATTCTAGTAGTATAGTTTAAACCTTTTTTCTCCATTTCTTTAGTAAAACTTAGAAGTGGAGAAATACTGTAACTCTGCTGATAATCACTGACAAAGGTCCCACTGCCCTGTTTTCTAATCAAATAGCCATTATCAACCAGGATATCAACTGCCTTTTTAACTGTCATCCGACTGATATTATGATATTCAGCCAGTTCTCTTTCTGATGGCAGTCGATCTCCCACCTCAAATTCTTTGGTTTTGACTGCATTTAGAATACTTTCTTTGAGTTGATAATAAAGGGGTAAAGGGCTTTTTTTATTAATTTCCTGCATTATTTCGCCTCCCAAAATAGGAATATACAACATGTGGTCTATACCGATTATAATATAAAAAATTATTGTCTGCAAGTTTAAATGAGACAATAATTTTGAAAAGAGATTAAAATTTAAAAATAATACCGATCAGAGCTGCTGCCATTATGTAAAATATGGGGTGTTTTTTAAATTTGCGAATTGCTGCAAAAATGATAACTAATAAAAATAATGATTTATAATCAAAAAATTGAAGCAGATTATTATTAAACTGTAAATTATTTAAATTAAAAATCCCACCGCGGGCCAGCTCAAAAGCGGCTGAGGCAATTAATCCTGCCACTGCAGGTCTAATACCGCTAAATGCAGATTTAACCAGTGGATGCTGATTAAAGCTTTCAAAATAATGGGCAATAATTGTAATTATAATAATCGATGGAGCTGCCAGACCAGCTGTAGCGATAATTCCACCAGGAATTCCAGCAGTATTATTACCAATAAAGGTGGCTGTATTAATTCCTATAGCTCCCGGTGTTGATTCTGAAATAGCAATCATATTCAGGAGCTCTGCAGAAGTCATCCAGCCGTATTTTACAATTAAATCCTGTAAAAAGGGGAGAGCAGCCAGCCCACCTCCCAGAGCAAATAGACCAACTTTAAAAAATTCTAAAAACAAAATAAGATAGATCATTATTTATCACTTTCCTGATTCTGGTTATGATAGTTATGATAGGCAGGCTGGAGATTGCCTCTATAATATTGGATTAAAATACCTGCTGCTGCAGATCCCAAAATAACAAAAACCGGTGATAGATCAAAAATTACCAGCAGTAAAAAGGCCAGCAGAAATATTAGTAAACTAATTTTACTCTTATCTGATTTCTGCCACATTTTAATTACTATATCAATAATTAAAGCCACTACTGCAACCTGAATGGCTGCAAAAGCATGCTGAAAAAGATTAATTTGCTGAAAACGCTTAAAAAATGAGGCAATAAGAGTTATAATAATAAGTGAGGGCATAATAAAACCAGAAGTTGCTGCCAGCGCACCTTTAATTCCGCAGAGGCTGTAGCCGGTCATTGTTGCAGTATTAACTGCTATGATACCGGGAGTGCTCTGTCCAATTGCATAATAATTATAGATATCATTTTCTTTAATCCAGCCTAGATTATCTACCAGTTCTCTTTTAATTATTGGCAGCATTGCATAACCACCGCCAAAGGTAAAAGAACCAATTTTGAAAAATATCAAAAATATTTTTAGTAATTTTTTCACTTTGAATTCAACCTCCGGCTAATATTATAACATATTCTAAAAAGTATAGCGAAAAATAGGTTTATTATTTTATTAAACATTCTAATTTAAAAGGATAATAGCATTTTTAAGAGAATAATGATTATATAGACTTTAATTTCTAAATTTAATCAACAAAACTAAAGGGAGGTTTTAATTATGGCTGAATTAGTAGGGATTGTTGTTATAATATGGGCTCTTGTTTACTTTTTTGATAGAATGGCTCCATAAAGAAAAAATTTGAAGGGAGAATTTAATTTATTTCTCCCTTCATTTTCAAAATAATTAAAGAAATAAATTTTAAGTTAATAGGAGAGTAATAATGTCTAATATTATAGAAAATTTTAAGATTATACTTTTATTAGTTAAAAAAGATTTAAAAGAGTCGCTAAAAAACAGAACTGCCTTAATGATCATTATGCTGCCGCTTTTTGCATCACTCATGTTTTCTCTGGTCAGTTCACAGCAGCTTGTGCGGAATTTTGAACTGGCAGTAAGTGGTAATGAAAGTCAGGAACTTATATCATTTATTAATAATAATTTTCAAAACTTTAAAATTGAAGAATATGATAATATAGAAGCTGGTAGGGCAGATACAGCTGCAGGTAATATTGATGCTGCGCTTAATTATAATCCTGAGGCAGCAGAGATAGAAGATCGTTATCAGATATATCTGGACAGCAGAGACACGGTTAATTTTTTTATTTTAAGAGAGAACATTTCCCAGATATTAACTGATTATCATAATTTGGATAGTGGTCCACAGTTTCATTTTCAGCCTGCTGCAGATTTTAAAGCCAGCAGTTCTATTTTGCCGGTCTGGTTAACCGTGACAATTACCATGATTGGTTTAATGTTGATCTCTGCCTCTTTATCCGAAGAAAAGGATAATAAAACTCTCTCAGCTCTACTTGTGAGTAAAGTAAATATTTATCAGGTAATAGCAGCTAAAACTTTATTTGCCTGGATTTTGGCCCTGATCACTTCAATTTTAATGGGAGCTTTAAATGGAATTCTGGTAGTTGGATTTAGCAGATTATTACTTGCTTTTATTGTTATTTCCCTTGCTGCTTTTGTTTTTAGTGGTCTGGGATTGATAATTAGTCTTTTTAGCAGTTCTCAATCTTCTTCCAGGTCAATTTCGACTGTGATTTATTTTCCGATAATTTTTCCGGCTCTGGTTGCAGATGTTTCACCTTTAACTCAAAAACTGGCTTTGTTTTTTCCAACCCATTATCTTTATCAGGCTCTGGATAAAGTTCTTGTTTATCAGGGAGGAAATAGCAGCTTGAGTTTAGAATTATCATTTTTGCTTTTATTTGCTATTATTTTTTATCTTATTATCTTGATTTATATCAGAAAGGCTGATTCCATTGTTGAATAAAAAAATTATTCTTTTAGCAGTGCTGTTTATATTTTTAATAACTCCTTTGCTTCAGGCGGAGAGTTTTGAAAGCCCTGAAGCTTTTACAGAATATATTTATGCTAATTATGCAGAGAAAAATTTTGCAGAGGTTTATAATAACTTTGCAGCAGAATTAAAAAGAGTCCTGACTGAGGAAGATTATCTGGAGTTCCAGCAGCAAAATTTTAAAAAATACAAACTGGAATATACAGAAATCGAAGTAGGTAAAGCTGAGGAAATGGAATTTGAAGAAATTAAGGATAAATTTGATTATGCAGAAGATTTCGGCAGTTATTATAAGCTGCAGATCAGTTATTTGCTAAAATTTAATCGTCTGGGGCGTCGGGAAGAGAGATCCGAAAAGGATGTTTATCTCAGAAAAATTAATGATGACTTTCAAATTTTCTGGGATTATGAGAGTGCTTTAAATGATGATCAGACTGCTGATAGAGATGATCAGGATGAGTGAACCAATTATTGAGATCAATAATTTAAAAAAAACATTTTCTGGTTTTAAAGCATTACAGGGAATTAATCTTGAGATTAACAGGGGAGAGATAGTGGGGCTGCTTGGACCTAATGGTGCCGGTAAAACAACTACCCTTAAAATATTAACCGGGCTTTTAAGTGCTGATCAGGGCAGTATTAAAATAATGGGAGCAGAAATTGAGAAACAGCTTCCGACCTGGTTGAAGGCAAAAATTGGGGTCGTTTTTGAAGAAAGCAATTTATATCTACGCCTTAATGCACTGGATAATCTTAAATTATTTGCAGGAATTAATAATATTAGCAGTGAGAGAGTGCAGAAACTGCTGACTGAATATCAGCTGCAGGATGCTGCCAAAAAAGAGGTTAAGAATTTCTCTAAAGGGATGAAAAAGAGATTGATGATCTGCAGGGCTCTGCTTGCTGAGCCGGAAATTTTAATACTTGATGAAGCTACAGGTGGACTGGATCCTATTTCGGCAGAAATTATTAGAAAAAAAGTTCTAGATTTAAAAAAAGAGGGGAAAACTGTCATTCTGTGCACTCATTATCTGGAAGAAGCGGATCGCCTCTGTGATCGAATAGCTTTTATTAATCAGGGCCAGGTAATAGCTGTAGATAGTCCAGCAGTATTTAAAGATAGTCTGCAGGAAAAATACCTGGAGCTTAAATTTTTAGCTGATTCTGAAATGAATGAGCAGGAATTACAGGTTTTTATAGAAAATATTTTAGATTCAGATGACAATTATAGTCTGCAGTCTGGATATTTGACTCTGCAGCTAAATATCAAGCAGCAGCTTTTCGAAAAGGCTGCAGAGATCAGCTCTAAATTCAAGCTGCTTGGTCTGGAAAAAATAGAGGCTGATTTACAGCAGGTTTTTAATAATTTAAATAATTAACGATATTTATCGGAGGAGATAAAATGCAGGAAATTTCACCTTACTTCGATTTTCTTTTTAATAATCTAAATAAAATGGCATATATTTTTTTTGATCCCCTCCATTTTGGCCCTGTAAATCAAAAAATGGCTAATTTTTGTTCCCGTGAGATTTATGAATTGGAAGGTCAATCACTATCAGTTATCCTGGATCAAAAAGAGATAGAAACAGTTAAAAAATTTAATCAGAAAATTTTCGAAGAGGGGTTACGTAAAAGTGCTAAAATGGAAATTGAAATAAATAAAAAATTACACATAATTGAGGTTGATACAATACCTCATCATAATCAGGAAGGTGAAGTTGATTATTTACTCTGTCTGGCAGAGGATATCACTGCTGAAATAGAAAAAGAAGATAGATTTTATAGAAATAAAAAAAGATACAGCAGCATCTTCAAAAAAGCGCCTCTGGCTTTTGTTGTTTCAGACAGGAAAACTAATATTATTGACTGGAATGATAAGGCGGAGGAAATTTTTGGCTGGCAGAAGGAGGAGATTATAAATAAAAACTTCAATCTTATTGTAGCAGAGGAATCCTATTCTGAAATTACTGATGTTGTAGAGGATGTTTTTGAAGGAGTAAAAAGTTATAATATCAATAAAAATATAGCAAAAGATGGCAGTGAACTTTACTGTGAGTGGAATACAGCTTTGATTAAAGATAAAAATGGTAAAATACTTGAGATTATTTCTATTGCTCAGGATATAAGCGAAAAGATAAAAACTAAACAAAGAATAGAAACCCAGAAAGAGGAATTGAAATATAGTGAGTTAAGAACTCAATTTTTTGCCAATATTTCTCATGAGTTAAAAACTCCTTTAAACTTAATTTTTTCAAGTCTGCAGTTGTTAGAGTATAAATTAGAGAATAAAGAGTTAAATCAGAATAAGGAATTTGATAAATATTTAAGCTCAATTAGAAGCAATGGGTTTAGACTTTTACGTCTGGTTAATAATTTAATTGATCTAACTAAAATTGATGTTAATACTTTTCAGCTGCATCGCGGTAATTTTGATATTATAGAGCTTGTAAAATCAGTAGTTAAAAGTACTGGAGATTATCTGGAGGCAAAAAATAGAAATTTTCGTTTTGAAAGTGAGTTAGATTCTCAAATTATTGCCTGTGATCCTTTTAATATAGAAAGAGTAATTTTAAATTTGATCTCAAATGCTGTAAAATTTACAGCAGAAGGGGATGAAATATTATTAAGAATTGAAAAAGAGGAAGCTCAGGTTAAAATATCTCTCAGGGATACCGGGATCGGAATTAAAAAAGAGAATCAGGATATTATATTTGACCAGTTTAGACAGGTTGATCAAAATTTTAATAAAAAGCGTGAAGGTAGTGGTATAGGATTATCTCTAGTTAAATCCATTGTGGAAATGCACGGTGGGAAAATAACATTAGACAGTATTTATGGTATCTACAGCTGTTTTAGTGTTTATTTACCAGTTGAGAAATTAGATGAAAAAATTTTGGCAGCGGAAAGTTATTCTGCTGACAGTCTTTTAAATAAGGTGGAGCTGGAGTTCAGTGATATTAATTATATTTAGAAGTAAGGAGGGGTTTCCTTGTCAGAGCTCAAAAATTTTACAACTATAATCTTAGTAACAATTTTATTAACTTTAATTTTAACTAATAATGCAGCAGCACAAAACACAATTTATTTTAATGGTCAGGATATTACTTCTCAAATTGAGACTGTAAGTCGTGAGGGTGAGCTTCTTATCAGGGCAAGGGACCTGGCAGAACTTTTGGATGCAGATTTAACCTGGAGGCCCGCTTTAAAATCTCTAGAGATGGAATCTCAGGATGTTACAATTAAAATTATGGCCAACAGTCGTTATATTCAGATTGAAAATGATGCAATCAGAACTGAAGCAGGTCTGCAGCTGGTTGATAATCAGGCTTATATTCCGCTGGCAAAATCTATTGAGGCATTTGGATATCTGCTTGAGTATCAAAGGGATAACGAGGAATTATATATTTTCCAGCCGGAAACTACAATTAAAAATGTTTCCTGGCAGGAAGATGGTAATCAATTACAGATAAAAATGGATGAAATAACACCTTACAGAGTTTTGCATAGTGAAGATGGCAGAGAAATAACAATAGAGATTGATAAAGCAGAGATTGATCAGGAGTTTAGTGATAATATTTCTAATAACAATTATTATTTGAGAGTAGTAAATGTTCCGGATCGTGCTTTGTTAAGATTGGTTATTAAAAGTAAAACTCCGATTCCTTTTCAAATTGATGGTGGGGTTTATGAACATGAGGATTCGCTTGTGCTGAGCTTTTTACCACAGCTTAAAGATATTAGAATTAGTGAAAATAATCTACTGAGTGTGGAGGCTACCGGGGAGATTCCAGATGCTAAAACTAAATATTTATCGGAAAGTAGAAAAATGATTATAGACATTCCCTCAGTGGTAATTGGTAATTTTGATCAGCAGATTGAAGATCACCCCTTAATTAAGGATATTAAAGTAACTCAACATGATCTGGATCCGGTTATTCTAAGAATTGAAGCCACAATGGCTAATGGTGATATATTTAAACCCCTACAGCGAGAAAAAAGTAATTTACTGACATTTAAGCCAGGTCAGCGTTCCGAAATTAGTAACCTGAAATATGCAGCCGGAAGTTTTAGTTTTACATCTTCTTCCGCTTTGAATCCAGAGCTGTTTTTGCTTAAGTCTCCACCAAGATTAGTTATGAATCTCTATCATGTTAATAGGGGGAGCGGCATACTCGATAAAATTGAAGTTAATAATTCTCAGATCAAAAGTCTAAGAACGGCAAGATTTGATGAGCAGACAGTAAGAATTGTTGCTGATTTAGAGGAGTTAACCGGCTATAGCTGGGTAGAGGAACAAAAAAACGGTCTCTATTATTATACTGTTAATTTAAAAAATAAATTCTCAGAAATAACAACTAAGGATAATCAAGATTATCAGTATTTAAATATATTAATGGAATCTCAGGCTGAGTATGAGGTTAAGAAGTTTAATTATCCACATAGAATTGTTGTTGATTTTAAAAACACATTGAACAATTTAAGTAACTTCAATTTAATTGAAAAAAGTTCATTAATTAAAGATATTAGAAGCAGCAATTATCAGCTGGAAGGAGAAGATGTTACAAGACTTGTTTTTGAATTAAATAAATACTACAGTCATAAAGTGAAATCTTATCAGAGTGGGAAAGGAATTAAAATAGCTCTCGCTAAGGAATTCTTAAGTAAAGAAATGAAACAGGAACAGAAAATTGGAAGTTATTTCATAGTTGTTGATGCCGGCCACGGGGGATTTGATCCTGGTGCAATAGGAGTAAATGGATTTGAAGAAAAAATACCTAATCTGGCCATAGCCAGAGAAATAGCGGGGTTACTTGCTGATAAAAAGCATAAGGTGCTTTTGACAAGAAGCTCTGATAAATTTCTTTCTTTACAGCAGAGAGTTAAATTTGCAAACAATAAAAATGCAGATCTTTTTGTAAGTATTCATGCTAATTCTTTTAACAATTCTCAAACTGGAGGAGTAGAAACATATTATAATCAAAGTATTAATAACCAGAATAGACTTTTAGCTGAAAAAATACATGATAAATTAGGTAGAAACTTGGGAATTTATGATCGAGGAATTAAAGAAAGTAATTTTTATGTAATTAAATATACTAATATGCCTTCAGCTTTAATTGAAGTTGCCTTTTTAAGTAATTTGCGTGAGGAAAAACTTTTAAAAAGCCAGGACTTTCAGCATAAAGCAGCAGCTTTAATTGTAGATGGAATACTTGATTATCTGGAAGAAAGTGGGGATAAATAATATGGCTGCAAAAATGTTAAGTGCTGATCAGAAACGAAAAGTACTGTTTATTCTTAGGGTTTTATTGCTGACTGCAGCAGTATTATATCTTATTTTTCTTGGCTACAATAATTATATATTAGAGGGGAAAATAAAAGTTTATTTTGCGGCTGACAATGCCAGTTATCTGCAGGCAGAAAGTAGAAGCCTTGATCCAGATATTGATAAATATCTTCAAATATTTGAAGAACTTAAAGCTGGTCCGGAAAGTGATAATTTAACAAAAACAATTCCTGAAGGCAGTCAATTACTCAATTACCAGCTTGATAATAAATTATTAACCCTGAATTTCAATCTGGCCCTAAAAAATAACCACTGGGGAGGAAGCACTGGCGAAAGGATGACAGTGTATTCAATTGTAAATTCTTACACAGCTCTCTCCGAGGTTGAAAGTGTTAAAATACTGCTGGAGGGAAAAGAGGTTGAAAGTCTGGTCGGTCATCTTGACTTAAGCCGTCCCTTGATGTACAATCAAAAACTGACTGAGGGTAATTAATGATCGAGATAGGAGTGGTTTTGTGGAAGATTCAAGTAGAGCAATAGGATTATTAGACTCAGGTGTTGGCGGCCTGACAGTTGCTCGCGAAATTTTTAAACTGCTGCCGAAAGAAGATGTTATATATTATGGTGATACTCTGCATCTTCCTTATGGACCAAAAGATTTAAACTTAGTCAGGGAATATGTAGAAAAAATAATACAGTATTTAATTAGCAAAAAAAATGTTAAAGCAGCTGTTATAGCCTGTAATACTGCTACTTCTGCAGCTTTAGACCATGTCCAGAAAAAATTTGAGATACCTATTTTTGGGATGATTAAAAGTGCTGCCTCGAAAGCAGTTGAGATAAGCTCCAGGCAAAAAATAGCAGTAATTGGCACAGAAGGTACAGTTAATAGTTTTGCCTATCAAAATGCAATTTTAGATTTAAATAGCAGAGCTGAACTATATGCGGAAGCCTGTCCAAAATTTGTAGATTTAGTAGAGCAGGGTAAATTTGATGGGGCAGAGGTAGAAGAAACTGCTCATAATTATCTTTTACCTTTAATAGAAGCTGAGGTTGATTCTTTGATTTTAGGCTGTACTCATTTTCCTTATTTAAGTCCTCTTTTGACCGAAATAATGGGGGCCGGGGTTACATTAATTAATCCTGCTCACGAAATGGCAGTTGAGGTGCGAGATAATTTAACTGAAATAGACCTGCTTAAAAAGTCATTTACAAAACAGCCAGATTATAGATTTATAGTAAGTGATCGTTCCAGAATATCAAGAAGATTTTTGGAGCATGGCCGTAAATTTTTAGGTTTAGAAGCTTTGAATTTCAAAGAAGAAAACATATTTAGCAAAGAATACAACTGGGAGGAAAGTATATAATGCGTACAGATGGAAGAAAAGTTAATCAATTAAGAGATGTGGAAATAACAAGGAATTACACCAAATATGCTGAGGGTTCGGTTTTAGTTGAGACTGGTGACACTATGGTTTTATGTAATGTATCTATAGAGGATAGTGTTCCTTATTTTTTAAGAGGTCAGAATAAGGGCTGGTTGACGGCAGAATATTCTTTATTACCGAGGGCAACTCAGGATAGAAACATTAGAGAAGCAGCTAAACGGAAATTAAGTGGTAGAACTCAGGAAATTCAGCGTTTAATTGGAAGAAGTTTAAGAGCAATTATTGATCTTGATAAAATGGGAGAAAGAACAATCTGGGTTGACTGTGATGTTCTTCAGGCTGATGGAGGGACCAGAACTGCTTCAATTACTGGTGCTTATGTTGCTTTAGTGGATGCAATCAATTTTTTGATTGACGAAGGAAAATTAAGAGAAAACCCACTTCAGGGATTTATGGCAGCAGTAAGTGTAGGTATAGTTGAGGGGACTCCAATGCTTGACTTATGCTATGAAGAAGATTTTAAAGCCCAGGTTGATATGAATATTGCAATGACCGAGGAGGGAGAAATTATAGAGATTCAGGGTACTGCAGAAGAACATCCCTTTAGTAGAAAAGAATTAGACCAACTATATGATCTGGCCGAAAAAGGGATTTTGGAATTTATTGAGGAACAAAAACTGGCCCTGGTTGGTAAGTAAAATGAGAAAAATTATTATTGGAAGTGGAAATCAGCATAAAATAGAAGAAATTAAAGTTTTTTTTTCGGATTTAGAATTTAACTTTGAAGGTCTGGATCCTGAATTAGAACTACCAGAAGTTATAGAAGATGGGAAAAGCTATCAAGAGAATGCATTAAAAAAAGCCAGACAGCGGGCTGAAGAATTAAATGAAATTGTACTTGCTGATGATTCCGGACTTTCAGTTGAATATTTAGATGGGGCTCCAGGAATTTATTCTGCCCGTTTTGGTGGAGATGATTTAAGTGATCAAGAAAAATACTTAAAGGTATTAAAACTTTTAGAAGGACAGCCGGAGGCGAATAGAAAAGCAGCCTTTATTTCAGTAATTGCTCTTGTAGATCCTTTCCGAAATATGGAAATTACTGTTAAAGGTAAATGTGAGGGTATTATTGCCGAAGAACCTGCAGGAGAAAATGGATTTGGCTATGATCCAATATTTTATTTACCCGAATATGATAAGACAATGGCCCAGATTAGCCAGGAAGAAAAGAATAAAATTAGTCATCGAGGTCGTGCTCTTCAGAAAATTAAAACCAGAATAAAAGAGAGATATATCAAGTAAATTTAAGTATTGAGGATCTGATTTATTCTAACCCCACATAAATGCCGTTTTCTTCTTTGACCGAAAGCGGCATTTACTATATACTATTAATTGTCGCCGCGAAAAAAGTTATTAATTTTTGGGGGACAAAACACGTCGGAGCGTGGCGCAGTTTGGTAGCGCACCTGCTTTGGGAGCAGGGGGTCGAAGGTTCAAATCCTTTCGCTCCGACCATTTTAAATTACAGCAAATTTTTGAGCGGGAGTAGCTCAATTGGCTAGAGCATCAGCCTTCCAAGCTGAGGGTCGCGAGTTCGAGTCTCGTTTCCCGCTCCATTTTTTATTGCGCCCGTAGCTCAGCCAGGATAGAGCAACGGACTTCTAATCCGTAGGCCACAGGTTCGAATCCTGTCGGGCGCGCCATTAAAAACTCACAACAACCTAATATG
>JASMSZ010000048.1:0-4959 GCA_041694515.1 Halanaerobium sp. | reverse complement strand
AAAACTGAGGCCCGGAATTTGATCGACAGCTGTGGCACCGGAGGAGATGAAAAAGGAACTTTTAATATTTCTACAACTACTGCTCTTGTTATGGCAGCTGGTGGTTTAAATGTTGCCAAACACGGGAACCGTTCCGTTTCTTCAAAAAGCGGCAGTGCTGATCTGCTGGAAGCTCTGGGGGTAAAAATTGATTTAAGTCCTGAGGCAGCGGGGAAATGTCTGGATCAGATTGGGATTTCCTTTCTTTTTGCTCCCCATTTTCATCAGGCAATGAAATATGCGATTGGCCCCCGAAAAGAGCTCGGTTTAAGAACGATATTCAATATTTTAGGACCGCTGACCAATCCGGCAAAGGCTGATTATCAGGTGCTGGGAGTCTATAAAGAAGAATTGGTGCAGCCTCTGGCCTATGTACTCAAAAACTTAGGCTTAAAATCAGCAATGGTTATCCACGGAGCTGGAGGAGTTGATGAGCTGTCTCTGGTTGGAGAAAATAAAACAGCGTATTTAAAAGATGGAGAAGTCAAAGAATATAATTTTAGCGCGGAAGATGCCGGCCTTGAGTCCGCACCTCTGGAGTCTATTTTAGGGGGAGTACCAGAAGAAAACAAGCAAATAACTCTGGATATTTTAAAAGGTAAAAAAGGTCCCAAAAGAGATGTTATTTTACTTAATTCAGCTGCAGCCTTTCTGGTAGAAAATAGGGTGGATAGTCTGCAGGAAGGTGTTAAACTGGCGGCTGAACTGATTGACAGCGGTCAGGCAATGGAGAAGCTAGAAGAGCTTATTCAGTGCAGCAATTCATTTGATAATAGTTCCAGGGCGGTGTCTTAATGATTTTAGATAAAATTGTAGAGCATAAAAGAAAAGAAGTTAAAGAACTGAAACAGCAGAGAAGTTCTTTAAAAGAAAGACTGGCAGCAGACAAAATCTCACTGCTGGCAGAAATCAAAAAAGCTTCTCCCAGTAAAGGACTTATTCAGCCTAATTTTAACCCGGCCGCTCAGCTTAAGGCTTATGAGCAGGCAGGGACGGCAGGGATTTCAATTCTAACTGACCATAAATTTTTTCAGGGCAGCACTCAGATTTTAAAAGAAATGAGAAAGCTGACTGAACTGCCAATTTTGCGCAAAGAATTTATTATTGATCCTTTACAGATTTATGAGAGTTTTTTTCTCGGAGCTGATGTAATTCTTTTAATAGCTGCAATATTAGATGACCGGCAGCTGGAGAGTTTTCTGGCTCTGTCCGGAGAGTTAAATCTGGAGGCTGTAGTTGAGGTGCACAGCCAGGAAGAATTAAAACGGGTTTTAAAAACTGAAGCAGAGATAATTGGAATCAATAATCGTGATTTAAATGATTTCAGTGTTAATCTGAAAACAACAGCTGATTTGAATGCTGAACTGGAGAAGCTGGGCCAGCGTGATAATCATTACCTGATTGCTGAAAGTGGAATTAAAACTAAAGCAGATATAGATTTTTTAAGAGAAATTGGAGTAGATGGAGTTCTGATTGGGGAGACTTTAATGAGAGCAGAATCTCCAGCAGCAAAAGTTAAGGAACTGGGGCTAATCTAAAGACACAGGGCTCTCAGAAAGAAGATGATTTATTTAAATATTCGGAGGTGGATAATTTGTTAGGAAATAGAACTATGATCAAGCTCTGTGGAATGACCCGGAGAGAAGATATTGTATATGCAGTTAATATAGGTGTTGATGCCCTGGGCTTTATTCTGGCAAAAAGTCCTCGACAGATCAGTCTGGAAAAAGTGAGAGAACTGACTCATAATTTACCACCATTTATTAACCGGGTAGCGGTTGTGGTAAACCCTGAACCAGAAGAAGTGGCAGAAATCGAAAAAAGCGGACTATTTGATTATATTCAGTTTCACGGCAGTGAGGAGCCGGAGCTGCTTGACAGTACAGCCTTAAAAAGTATTAAAGCCATCTCAATTGCCGGAGAAAAAGACCTGGATGAGGTTAAAAAATATAGGGAAAGTGCAGATTATCTCTTATTTGATACAAAAATCGGCAGTCAGAGTGGTGGTACAGGAGAGAGTTTTGACTGGTCCTTAATCAGTGCACTTAAGCTTCCATATATATTGGCCGGGGGTCTGGGAGCAGATAATATTGAGGCGGCTCTTAAAAAATTGAACCCGCTGGCAGTTGATATTAACAGTCAGGTAGAAAATGAACCGGGCCAGAAAAATCACAGGCTGGTTAAAAAGACAGTGGAGAAAATAAAAAACCGAAAGGAGTAGAGAAGATGAGCAGAGGTTATTTTGAAGAATTTGGGGGACGTTTTGTTCCGGAAACTCTAATGCCGGCTCTGGATGAGCTAGAAGAAGTATATTTAGAGCTGAAGGAGGATCCAAAATTTATTAATCAATTAAAGTCACTGCTTGCTGATTACAGCGGCAGACCGACTTCTTTATATTATGCTGAACAGCTGACTAAACACTACGGAGGAGCAAAAATTTACTTAAAACGTGAGGATTTAAATCATACCGGAGCTCATAAAATTAATAATACATTAGGTCAGATTCTGCTGGCCAAAAAAATGGGTAAAAAGAGAATTATTGCTGAGACTGGTGCCGGACAGCACGGAGTGGCAACAGCAGCAGCAGCAGCCCGCTTCAACTTAGACTGCGAAATCTATATGGGTGCTGAAGATATAGAGCGGCAGGCACTTAATGTCTATAAGATGGAAATGCTGGGGGCAGAGGTTATCCCGGTGACCAGTGGAACTCAGACTTTAAAAGATGCTACAAACGAAGCAATTCGTGACTGGGTGACAAATGTTGAAGATACCCACTACATTATTGGTTCTGTAGTTGGTCCCCATCCCTATCCGGAGATGGTTCGGGATTTTCAGCGAATAATTGGTGATGAAACAAAAAGGCAGATTAAAGAAAAAGAAGGCAGATTACCGGACTATATTTTAGCCTGTGTTGGAGGCGGCAGTAATGCGATGGGAATTTTTTATCCCTTTGTTGAAGATAAAGAAGTGAAGTTAGTCGGGATTGAAGCTTCCGGGAAGGGAATAGACAGCGGCCAGCATGCAGCTACTTTAACTGCCGGTCGGGTTGGAGTTTTACACGGCAGTAAATCCTATCTGCTGCAGGATGATGATGGACAGATTATTCCTGCTTATTCAATCTCCGCCGGGCTTGATTATCCGGGGGTTGGCCCGGAACACAGCTATTTAAAATCAATTGAGCGGGTGGATTACCAATCTGCAGCCGATATGGAAGCTGTAGCAGCATTTAAACTATTAAGTAAAAAAGAAGGTATCATCCCTGCTCTGGAGAGTTCTCATGCCCTCTCATATTTAGAAAAGCTGGCTCCAGAACTTGATC
The DNA here is from genome assembly GCA_041694515.1 of Halanaerobium sp. Classification (GTDB taxonomy): domain Bacteria; phylum Bacillota; class Halanaerobiia; order Halanaerobiales; family Halanaerobiaceae; genus Halanaerobium. Next base: position 1,601 of record JASMSZ010000048.1, on the reverse strand, counting down.
AGGATCAAATAATAGTAGTTAATCTTTCCGGTCGGGGAGATAAAGATATTAATAATTTTAAGAAGATCAGGGAGGCAGAAAAAGATGAATAAAATAACAGCACAATTTGAGAACAAAAAGCCTTTAGTCACCTATATCAGTGGTGGTGATCCCAGTCTGGAGATGACCGAGAAACTGATATATAAACTGCAGGCTGAAGGTGTAGATATTATTGAACTGGGGATTCCCTTTTCTGATCCGCTGGCTGATGGCCCGGTGATTCAGGAGGCCTCTCAGAGAGCCTTAAAGGCAGGCACAACTTTAAAGAAGCTGATTGCAAAAGTTAATCAAATCCAGGATAGGGTTGAGGTACCGCTGGTTTTAATGGGCTATTATAACTCAGTTTTAAATTACGGAGAAAAAGAATTCGCCCGCGATATATCGGAGGCTGGAATCTCAGGTGTAATTATTCCTGATCTGCCGGTTGATGAGAAAGCAGAGCTTTCAGAGCATCTGGCTGATTACGGGATTTCTCAGATCATGCTGGTAACTCCCAATACCTCTGATCAGCGTTTAAAAGAAATAATCGCTAAAAGTTCGGGCTTTCTTTACTGTGTAGCCCACCTGGGAACTACCGGTGATGATCAGCAGGGAGTTTATCCTAAATTAGAAAGTTATCTGGATCGGGTTCGCAAAACTGCAGGAGATTTACCGCTGGGACTTGGTTTTGGGATTGATGGCCCGGAAAAAGTAAAAAAGATAATTGATTATCCAGATGGAATTATTATCGGCAGTGCTCTGATTAAAGCTATTCAGGCAGGGGATACTGAAGCAGAAATGTTAGCTAATGCTGGAGAATTTGTACGAAATATAAAGAGTGCTGTGCGCAAAAAAACATTTTACAATCTATAATAAATATAATATACTTTATTTAAGAGATTACACAAATGATTAAAAAATTATTAAAATTTCTAAAATTTCAAATAACACAATTGAGGAGAGATAATATGGAAGATTACATGAAAAATCTTAAAGAAAGAGTAGATAAAAAGATAATGGATATTTTTTCTGCCGGTTATGAAGCTCATTATATGCTGAAAAAAGTTTTGAAAGATGATACCTTATTTGTAGAAAATAAAGACATTATCGATGTTATTTTTATAGAAAGAGAAGAAGTTAGCGGAGGAAGTGATTCTGCAGCAAAACCATATGAGCCAGCGAAAGTAATAATTGCAACTACTTATGGGATTCTTTTTTTAGAAGAGGGTTTTAGAGAAATAAATGATAATTTGCTTGGTTACAGGTTGAAAAAGACTTATTATAATAAAATTGATAGCGTGGAACTGGATATTTGTCTTTTAAATGGTAGTTTTAGAGTTTATAGTGGTGGTAATGTAAGTTCGGAAATTGAATTTTCTACTGCAAAATATTTCAAAGAGTTTGAGGAATTTATGAGTATTATTCACGAAAATATTATGGAAAATAAATAGAGATAAATCATTCAGAAGAAGTATTTTAAAAACTTAATAAAAGGCTAAAGCATCAACTTTAATTTTGAGTCTGTCAAAATGTACATATATTCGGTAATCCAGTAATTTGACAGAATTTAAAAAACCCTATTT
>JASMSZ010000047.1:0-42877 GCA_041694515.1 Halanaerobium sp. | reverse complement strand
TATAAAGGAAAGGGACTCCTTTTTCTATGTTTTTAGAGAAAAATCTTAATAAAAACTCTTTCACCCACTGGGTGAAAATAATATTTTGATAGAATGTTGCTATATTAGGACTGATAATTTATTTCGTGGTTGCTATGAATAATTCAGGACTATTATAGATTACTGCCGCGCCAATAAATTTAAAAAATATCATGTTAAATTAAGGGAAGGTTTTTTACGAAATTTAGTAATTAGAAAAGGTATTAATACTGGAGAAGTTGTGGCCAATCTGGTTACAACCAGTCAGCAGGATCATGATTTTTCTACTCTAACTGAAAAGCTAAAAGCTCTTGATTTAAAAGGTAAGCTTGTGGGTTTTGTGCAGACTATTAATGACGATTTTTCGGATCAGGTAAGCTGTGATAAAATGAAAATCTATCACGGTCGCAATTATTTTTATGATCAGCTGCTGGATAATAAATTTAAAATAGATTCTCTTTCTTTTTTCCAGACCAACACAAAGGGAGCTGAATTGTTATATTCTGAGGCAGAGAAATATATTGGCAGTGCAAAAGATAAAATAGTATATGATCTTTACTGTGGAGCTGGAACCATCTCACAGTCTATCACTGCTGATGCCGCAAAAATCTATGGAATAGAAATCGATCCAGATGCTGCAGAAAGAGCAGCCGAAAATGCTGAAATCAACAATGTGCAGAATACAGAGTATATTGCTGGAGATGTACTGGAAGAAATTAATAATATTAAACAGCAGGCCGATTTGCTGATTATTGACCCACCCAGACCTGGCATCAATCCGAAAGCTCTGACTAAAATTGCTGCAGCAGATTCAAACGAAATTTTATATATTTCCTGTAATCCTAAAAGTCTGGCCAGAGACTTAAAAGAACTGGAAATTCATAACTACCAACTAGAAAAATTTAAAGCTGTAGATATGTTTCCCCATACAAAACATTTAGAAGTAATTACTCTTTTAAAAAAAGTTTATAAGATGTAATTTCCTCATCTTCAACAAACCGAGAACGAGGAGTTAATGCATTAACTCCTCGTTTTTAATCTTTTTTAAAGAACGTTTAATTTTTTTATCTTATAACAAGCACTGATGTTTTAGCATGTCTTACTATTTTTTCACTTGTACCTCCAAGTAGAAATTTTTCTACTCTTCTATCACCTGTATCCGAAACTATAATCATATCAAAACCATTTTCTTCTGCATAATCACAAATTGTATTAGCAGGATCGCCTTTTAACACCACTTTTTGAGGAGTAATTCCTTTTTCTTCAAACTCCTTTGCTGCTTCATTGACAATTTCATCTGTTGATTCATTAATTTTTTCATTATGCTCAACTTTGATTCTTTTTAAAAGGTCATCTGATAAAGAAGATATTGCTTCAAATTGGTTAATTGGAACTTTATGACTATCATCATGAATATGAATCACTGTCACTTCAGATAACATACACTTTGCAATATTTGCAGCCTCTTTTGCAACTTTCTTTGAGTTCTCAGATCCATCAACAGCTACTAATACTTTTTTCATAATATCATCCTCCCTTTTAATTTTACGTTATCTAATTTTATAATTCTTTATTTATAAAAAAAACCCTTTAAATTTTTATACTTCAAAAAAATATTGTAACGCCCCTAAGAGTATTGGCCAGCAAAAAGTCCAGATGGAAATCCTAAAAAAAACCCTGGTAGAACTAAATACTGTTGATAAAATCAAGATGATTAATCAGCTTAAATCAGATTAAAGCTTGTCCAGGATTAGAGGGACTAGCTCAGCTGTAGGCTCCCTCGTCAAACTGCACGTACAGTTCTGCCGTATACAGCTATCCATTAGTCATATTTTATGCAAGAAAAGTATTGATCCCAATTATTAATAAAATAAAGCCGCCCACATAGTCAGCATATTTTTCCACTAAAGCAATATGTTTTATATAAATAACTATTTTAAATGCAGCTGCTGTAATTACAGAAGCAATGAGGCCAATTATTAAGGAATCCTGGAAAATCATGAGATAATCTAAACTAAAAAGAAGGGAAAAGCCTGCCCCCAGAGCATCTATGCTAACACTCACCCCCAAAACAACAACTGTCCAAAAACTGAGACGTCTATAAATACACTCTTCTCCATTTTTATAACCCTCTCGAATCAGAAAAATACCAAGCAGAAAAATTACGGCCCCACTAAAATAATTAGAAATAGTAAAAAAATTTGTATCAATATAATTTCCTGCTAATCCACCAATTAAAGCAAATAAAAATTGAAAAAAACCAAAAGAGAAAATAATCTTAAATTTTTCCTTTAAATTTGTTTGGGTACCACAGCCAATTGCCATTGTCACACCTGCTGCATCAAGAGCTAATGCTAGTGCTACTAATAAAATATTGATTTGAGACCCCTCCATCAGATTTTATATTTTTAATATCAAAATAGTGATTAATATTAATTACTTCAGTATATTATAAGATATCTTACATAAAGTTGCAATTAACTGCATTATTTTTATTAAAATATTATTATAAAAATCCAGTTTAAAAGTTAGCAGACAGATTGTAAACGGGAACAAAATGGCCTTCGGACAATCTGTAATATAGTAAGGTTAAATTTTGTTGATAGCGGAAATTATGAAACTATAAATATTATCCACAACAAGCCCTCAGGTATAATTTCCTGGCTAATAAAAAACAATCCTGATAATTTTAGACTGAAATTTCACTTTAGTTAAAATCTCTGCTATAATGAAATTAACAATTATTGAGGAGGAAAAATTATGGAACATAATAGTTTAGAAACGGCAAAAGCAGCTATTAAAATGGCTATTTCAACTAGAAGTGAAGAAAAACAATTAAAAAAAGACTTTGCAGCTGATGAAATAAATACTGCTGCTGTGGACTTTGGTGGTGAATTCAATAAATCTGTTCCAGATATTATTGAAAGAGCAGTGATTGCTGCTAAGAGAGAAAATATTATCGATGAATCACATGTCGCTCAGGGAGCAGTCGCCGGAGCAGCCCATGATGCAGTCACCCAGATTATGCCAAGAACTATGGGGCTAAATGTCGGTGGAAAAATTGGAGTTGCCCGCAGTGGTGAACATATAGTTGTGGCTATCTTTTTTGGAGTTGGTATGTTCAATTTAAATGAAGTTACTGTTGGTTTAAGTCACCGTTCATTACTTGATAATGAGGCTTAATTAGTTAATTAAATCACTATTTTATATTGGCTCATTAAGTTGACAAAGGTACACATATAATAGTATAATAAAGAAAATCAAATAACTGGTAGCATGGTAATACGGTAGGAGAATTTGTAGGGAAGCCAAAGCTATTTGTTTAAACAAGGGTGATTTTTACCTAGTTTTAAGCTAAATAGCTAAGAGCAATTTAACACTCCACCAGGAGTGTTTTTTTATTATCCCCACTACCAGTTAGAAAGGGGAATAAAAAAATGAAAATGAAAAATAATTTTTCAATTTTAATTGTTTTAACAGTTTTTTTGATTTTAGTTAGCAGCTTAGCCGGTGCCCAGGAGTATAGAATAGGTATTTCGCAATTTGTAGAACATCCTGCTTTAGATGCAGCACGCGAAGGCTTTATTACAGGACTTGCAGAAGCCGGCTTTAGTGGAGAAAACATCGAATTTATTGAACAAAATGCTCAGGCTGATTTTGCTACTGCTCAGTCTATTGCTCAGCAATTTAAGGGAAATAATCTGGACTTGATCCTGACAATTGCTACTCCTAATGCTCAGGCTGCAGCAAATGTGATTACAGATACACCGGTATTATTTACCGCTGTAACTGATCCTGAGGAAGCAGGTCTCGTCGAGAGCATGGAACGTCCAGGAGGAAATCTGACTGGAACGACAGATATGAATCCTGTTGCCCAACAGATTGAATTAATTAAAGAATTTATTCCAGAAATAACTGATCTGGGAGTCCTTTATAATCCTGGTGAAGTAAACTCAGTTGTCCAGGTTGACCTGGTAAAAGAAACTACAGCAGAAATGGGAATTAACTTACATGAAGGCACAGTAAGCAACAGCAGTGAAGTTAGTCTTGCTGCTTCTTCTTTAGTCGGAGATGTTGATGCAATTTATGTTCCTACAGATAATATTATAGTATCTGCTTTACCTTCTGTTTTAAATATTACCAATCAAAATAATATTCCTGTATTTGCATCAGAGAACGGCCAGGTTAGACAGGGTTCAATTGCTACTTTAGGAATTGACTATAATCTGCTGGGAATTCAAACTGGTAAAATGGCAGCTCGTATCTTAAATGGTGCTAATCCTGCAGAAATGGCCGTAGAATCTTCAGATCAATTGAAATTATATTTAAATAAAAAAGCTGCTGAAAATTTAAACCTGGAAATACCAGCTGCTGTCTTAGATAGAGCTGATGTAATTTATGAAGAAATTACACAGGAATAAAATTTAGAATTATTTTAAATAAAATATGTAGTTTAGAAATGGTGTGAGGTGTGTTATGAATCTAAGTTTTGCAATTACGTCTTTAGAACAGGGTCTGGCCTTTGGGATTATGGCCCTGGGTGTATTTATATCTTTTAGAATTCTTGATTTTGCTGATCTTACTGTAGATGGCAGTCTCCCTTTAGGAGCTGCTGTTTCAGCAAGATTATTAACCATGGGGATGAATCCATTTTTTTCTCTTGGAGCAGCAGTAATTGCCGGTGGATTTGCTGGAGCGATTACAGGGTTTTTAAATACTAAATTAAAAATTGCTCCTCTACTATCCGGTATTTTAACTATGACTTCCTTATACTCTATTAATTTAAGGGTCATGGGTAGACCTAATATTCCGCTGATAGGTAAAGATACCATCTTCTCTTTTATTAGAGATCTTGGAGTTCCTTATCCCTGGAATAATCTGCTTTTGTTAATTTTAATTATTGTCGCTGTTAAATTAGTTCTGGATGCATTTTTAAATACCCAGATTGGTTTTGCTCTAAGAGCTACTGGAGATAATCCGCAGATGATTAGAAGTATGGGAATCAGCACTAATTCAATGAAAATGCTGGGATTAATTATTTCCAATGCTCTGGTTGCATTATCCGGTGCGCTTGTTGGTCAGTATCAGGGATTTGCAGATGTAAATATGGGAGTTGGTACAATTGTAGCCGGTCTGGCATCAGTTATTATTGGTGAGGTTGTAATTGGTGAGAAGTCTATTATGATTGCAACTATTGGGGTTATCATTGGTTCAATTCTTTATCGTTTTAGTATTTCTATTGCCCTGAACCTGGGGCTTGCAGCTTCTGATTTAAAATTATTAACAGCTATACTGGTTATTATTTTCCTATCAACTCCAAGAATAAAAAAAGCATTGAGGTGATAAAAAATGCTAAAAGTCAAAAATTTAGAAAAAATATTTTATAAAGGTACTCCAAATGAGAATATAGCAATTAATAAAATTGATTTAACTGTCAATGAAGGAGATTTTATTACAATAGTAGGTAGTAATGGAGCAGGTAAGTCAACTCTTTTAAATTCTATTGCCGGGGTTTTCCCTGTTGAAAATGGTACTATTATTTTGGATAATGAAGATATCACAAAAAAATCTGAATACAAATGTGCTCAAGAAATTGGACGAGTTTTTCAGAATCCACTTGCTGGAACTTCTCCTGAGATGACAATCGAAGAAAATCTATCACTGGCTATTTCTAAAAGCAATAATCTTTCTCTTAAATGGGGTTTGAGCAAACATAAAAGAGAAATTATGCGTAAACACCTTGAAAAAATTGATCTGGGGTTAGAAAAACGATTGACAACCAAAGTTAAGCTTCTATCTGGTGGACAGAGGCAGGCTTTAACTCTTTTGATGGCTACAGTAGCCAATCCTCGTCTGCTGTTATTGGATGAACACACAGCTGCTTTAGATCCTGCAACTGCAATTAAGATTAAGAACTTAACTGCAGAATTGGTTAATGAAAATAATATTACGACTTTAATGATTACTCATAATATGGAAGATGCTATTAATATGGGTAACCGTTTGATAATGATGGATAGTGGAGAAATCATTTATGATATCAAAGCTGAAGAAAAAGAAGAACTAACAATAGAAAAACTGCTTAAAATGTTTGAAATTAAACACGGGGGCAAATTTAATAATGACCGGATGCTGCTCTCAGTTTAACAGAAAATTTCAATATAATTATTCAGGCTCCCTTATATGGGAGCCTTTTTTCTTATCTATCAACATTATATAATACCAGGAAATTATACCTGATGGTTTGTTGTGGATAATATTTATAGTTTCATAATTTCCGCTATCAACAAAATTTAACCTTACTATATTACAGATTGTCCGAAGGACATTTTGTTCTTTAAAATGCTTTTTTGATTCTTAAATTGCAGTGTCAAATTGAATTAATTTTAGACTGTAATGATTTTAATACCTATAATTTTACTTTAACTTCTTGCCCGGGTTTAAGTGTATATTTTTTTTCAAAAACACTAAATTCCAGTATTTCATCATTCTCATCAGCTGCTTTCAATTTGAATATGTTCTGAGCTATAGTTATATTTAACTTTTTACTCCTGTAAATTAGATTAAATTCAACTTTTTTCCACTCCTGACAGAGTACTGGTTTAAATGAAAGTCCATTTTTATCAATTTTCATCCCGGCAAAACCATTAACTATTAACTGCCAGATTCCACCAGCTGCTGCAGTATGAATACCGCCTATAAAAGTACCTCCACTGACAGCTTTATTGGTACTCATTAAATCGATAAAAGCTGATTTTTTAAAATAATTATATGTTTCCTCTGCTCGCCCCAGTTTAGCAGCAGCAACTGCATATTGAGAAGGGCTTAAAGAAGAACCGTGCTGAGTTCGCCGTTCATAATAATCATAATTGGCAGCCAGTACTTCCTCAGAAAACATGTCATGTAAGGTAAATAATTGTATTACATCAGCCTGTTTAATTACCTGAGTAAAAACAGCAACTCCATTGGGCCAGCCCCAATATTCTTCTTGATCAATTAATCTATTTTCTAATACTTCAGCTGTAGTATCTTCTAAGTCAAAATAGCCATCAAATTGTTCAATTAAATTATTTTCATCAGGCTGAGGTAAATAAATCTTTTCAGAAATTTCCTGCCAGGCTGTAACTTCTGATTCACTAAGTTGAATTTTTTCTTTTAGCTCTTGCAGTTTCTCCGGATACTCATTTTCCATTTTGTAATAAAAATAAATAGCTTTTTTTAGAGCAAAATGAGATTGATAGTTAGTAAAAGCATTATTATCTACATTTTCATGATATTCATCAGGTCCTAAAAGCCGAATAATCTCATACTGATCTTTATATTGATTAAAATGAATTCTAGAATCTAAAAAGCGTGCAACCTCAAATAAAATTTCCGCACCGTAATTAACTACAAAATCAAGATTCCCAGTTGCCAGATAATATTTCCAGATTGTATAACTAATATCAGGAGAAACATGGATCTGCCAGTCATTAAAATGATTTCTAATTTTACGACCGCTGATCACATCTTTAAAGAAAAAAGAAGGACATAATTCTTTCCCAGTCTTTCCCGATATCCAGGCATAGAAAGCTCCCGCATAACCCAAATCTCTCGCCTTTTTCCGGGCACCATTTAACGTATGATAGCGATATTTTAAAATATTTTTTGCAGTTTCAGTTTCAGTAAATAAAAACATAGGCAGATTAAAAATTTCTTGATCCCAAAAAGCAGCACCCTGGTAGGCCTGGCAGGATAATCCACGAGCTCCAATTGGCAGACGCTCACTGTGAGCAGGTGCAGCAATAATATTATGATAAAGATTGAATCTAACTGCCAGCTGGTCTAAAAGATTTCCTTTAATTTCAATATCCATCAGTTCCCATTTTTTATCCCAGACTGCCTGATGTTTTTCTTTTAGTTCTTGATAGCCTAATTCCAGAGCTGCAGAGGCATCATCCAGGACAGCTTTTAGTGGATCCTCCCGATCATTTCCGGAATAAACTATCATATTTCTTTCCAGCTCTATTTTTTCTGCTTCTGCTTCAATATTCAACAATAAATAAATTGACTTTGCTTCATTTTCAACTTTTAAATTCTTTATTTTACCTTTTATAAATTTAAAAGAAAGAGCTGTTACTAAAGGTATTTTACTCTCTACTGTATTAGCCTTTAAATATAAAATATTATTTTGGGAATCGTATTTACCTTTAAAATTTTCAAGATGAGGTCCATTTAAATCCCAGACATCACCATTTATTCCAAGCTTTAATTCTATTTTGTTCTTCCCAATTTTGCTTATTTGATAATTATTTGCTATCAGATGTAGATTGTCATAGGAAGCGAATCTTTCGGAAACTATTTCAAGATTATTATCTGTTTTTGAATTAGATTTTCTCCTGAAAATACCATATTTATAATTAAAATTTAACTCAGTAGTCATCTGATTCTGTTCTGGATAATCTCCAAATCTCTGACCATCCACTTTTAACTCTGCTGCCAGTGCATTGGGTGAATTAGATAGTTCTTTCCATTTTCCATCTGCCAGATCATATGTGTCTGTTATTACACAGGCCTGATACCGTTCTTTATCCCATTCATCTAGAGTACCTCTGTAACCTAAATAACCATTACCACATAATAAATTACTTCCATAATGAACAAATTGTTCTTCTTTTAAACTTTCAATTTCTAAATTCCATCCATCTTTAACTTTGAAAAAATCTTCATGATTCAATTTCACTGCCTCCTCTATAAATTAAAACTATCTTCTTATTATATTATTGATAACCTAATTAATTTTTTGACTTAAATTTATAAAATAATCAACCTTTAAATAGACAAAGAAATTAGGCCATCAAATTATAGTACCCCCTATAATCTGATGGCCTGATTTTCTCTAATTTCTAATCAGTTTAATAGAATTTTAATAAAATGAAATTTATATATATATTTATTCTTATTATAAAGCAGCTATACATTTATCCTTTTACAGCTCCAGCAGTTAATCCAGCTACAATACGTTTCTGGAAAATCAAGACCAGAACAACAATTGGTACTGTAACTAGAACGGCAGCTGCCATAATTTCTCCAAAGGGTTCCTGTCTTGCAAACTCCCCCGAAAAGAATTGAATTGCTACCGGTACAGTCCTTGCACTGGGATCAATAGATGTAAACGTTAAAGCAAAGAGATATTCGTTCCAGGCCTGGATAAATGATAACAAACCTGTTGTAACTAAAGCCGGTGCAGTAAGCGGCAGTAAAATCATGTGAAAAGTCTGAAATGGTGTTGCCCCATCCACCTGAGCTGACTGCATAATTTCAATCGGTAAATCTCTAAAGAAAGAAGTCAGTACCCAGGTCGTAAACGGTAGGGTAAATAACAGATATGTAAAAATCATACTTACCCTGGCACTTAAGTTAAGTGCATTAATAACTGCATATAAACCTGATAATACTGTAACCTGAGGAAACATTGTCATTGCAAGTATAACATACAGTGCAGGTGCTTTTCCTTTAAATCGTAATTTGCCTAAAGCAAAAGCTGCAAAAGAACCTGTTAATAAAGCTAAAATAGTGGTAGAAGTTGCTACAATTGTACTGTTAACTAAACCTCTAATAAAACCACCATTTGCAAAAACTGCTCTGTAGTTTCGGGTGAAAACTGATATTTCTCCTGTATCTGGATCTCTAGGAATCAAAGTGGCTGGTGTCATACTCAATTGTGCTTCTGATTTTAAAGAAGATACTATTGCCCAATAAAAAGGGAACAATAAATAAATAATAATTAATGCCAGCACAAAATAAAATAAAATTTTTCTAAGTTTTTCTTTCTGCTTTCTTGTCATTCCGTATCAACTCCCAGGGTTTTCATATAAAGAATAGCAAAGGCAAAAATAATAATGAAAATTATAACTCCAATTGCAGATGCCATCCCCATTTGTCTGGCTGAAATCAATTGAAAATAATTAAAACTTGCCATTGAATATCTTTTTTGTGAAAGCATTACCTGAAACACATCAAATACTCTTAGAGCATCTAAAGTTCTAAAAATCAAAGCAACAGCCAGTGATGGTCTTAATAATGGTAAGGTTATATTAAAAAACTGTCTAAATCTACTGGCACCATCAACCCTGGCAGCTTCATAAAGTTCACCTGGAATCATCTGTAAACCAGCCAGAATCAATAAAGCCATAAACGGAGTAGTTTTCCAGACATCAACTGCTATAATTGCCGGAAGCTGTAAAGAATTATTACTTAAAAAGGCAAAACTACCATCAATTAAACCAAATCTATCACCAAGCATATTGAACAATCCGGCTCTTGTTGGTTCAAACATCCACTCCCACATTCTAGCAGAAACAACTGTAATAACTGCCCAGGGAACTAACATAACAGCCCTCATTGCTCCTCTACCTTTAAACTCACTATTAACTACTAAGGCAACTATTAAACCCAGCAGTGTTTCAAAAAAGACTGAGAAAAATGTAAAAATCAAAGTATTCCAGACCGCTCTAATAAAATCAGGTGTTCGAGCACCAACCACATATCTATTACCAAAAAAACTGAACTCAAATGATGGTCGATATAAATGTGGATCTCTTGGTAAAACTCGGATCGGTCGTTCAAATACCGCTTCACCACTATTTTCATCTACAGCCTGTTTTCCTGTTTCTTCATCAATTACAGGTGGTAATTCCCTAATCGTAACTGATAGTAATGCTTTGTAATTATCCAGACCAACAAATTCAGTTTTAGTACTTGAAGCAAATTCTCGATTGGTAAAACTTGTATAAAAAACCTGAACTAAAGGATATAAAGCAATTATAATTAAGATTAAAAATGCTGGTAGTAATAATTTCAGCGCTAACTTTTGTTCCTCTTCTGCCAAATTTGATGAACTACTTATTGCCATTTAAATTCCCTCCTTTATAAAATCTGGAGAGGGAATATTCCCTCTCCAGCTAATAAGCAACTTTAAAAAATTTTACTTATGGCTGTGTTGGTTCACCAGTTTCAAATCCTGTAGTGTCCATCAGGTCTAGTTCTAAATACTCAATAGCTTCTTGAGCTTCACTTTCACCAGTTAGTACTGAATGTACTGCCTGGAAGAATAATTCTGATACCTGATTATACTGTGGCGCAGTTGGAGTAGAAGGACGAGCTACAGCATTTGTAAATACATCATATAAACTGCCGAAGAATGGAACTGCTTCTAATACATCTTCGTCTTGATACAATGATTTAATTGTAGGATTAAATGCACCTTCAACAGCACGCATTTTCTGTACCTCTTCACCAGCTAAAAACATAGCAAGTTTGGCTGCTTCTTCAGGATGTTCACTGTATTTACTTACACCTAAGTTCCAGCCACCTAATGTTGCAGCAGAACTACCACTATCACCAGCGGGTAAAGGTGAAACATCAAAGTTACCAGCAGTTGGCTTACCTTCTTGCTGCCCTAAAGCATAAGCATAAGGCCAATTACGCATAAATAGTGCATTACCAGCTTCCCACATTGAACGGGCATCTTCCTCTCCCATTCCGGTTACACCAGCAGGTGAAATATCTCCTACCCAGCCGGCTGCCTGATCAATAATTTCTTTTGCTTTATCATTATTAATTGTAATTTTTTGATCAGGACTAACTATCCGTCCACCGCCATTCGAATAAATCCACTCTAATGCATCACAGGTTAGACCTTCATAGGCATCTCCCTGCCAGACATAACCATAAAAGTCTTCATTACCTGCAGCTCTTTCTTTTTCCATGATGTAGCGAGCTGTTTCTTCTAATTCATCCCAGGTTTCTGGAACTTCTCGATCATATTTTTCTAAAAGATCTGTTCTATAATATAAAAGTCCTGCATCAGTAAACCAGGGCATAGCAACTAAGCGGCCATCAGTAGTTGTATTATTTTCAACAATTGCATCAAAATGCTTATCTACAACTTTTTCTGCACCATAGTCATAAAAATCGATAAAGTGCTCCGCTAAATCACCAGGCCAGATTACATCAATCTGATAAACATCTACTTCAGGACTTTCAGCTTCTAAAAACTGTAAATACAGACCTAATCTGTCATTAGCCAAATCTGGAGTCTCTAAAACTTCTACTGTAACATTAGGATTTCTTTCCATATACATTTCAGCAGCTTTGATTGTCAGTTCTTTTTCCTGACCAACAGCCCCCCCGGCAATTGTTAAAGAAATTTCTTCTCCGTCCATATGACTGTCAGCAAAAGCAGCACCACTAAGTGTTATAACAAAAACTAAAGCAAAAACTAAAAGCAAATTTTTTCTCATTAATAATTCTCCTCCTTGAAAGATATTAAATAATTTAAATTAATTATGTTAAGAATATATCTTAACTACCCCTATTATTTGCTATCACCTCCTTATTAATTATTATGTTCATCTAATCTATTTGTGCTTTCTCTAACCACAAGCTCATGTGGAATAAAGACTTTATTATCTTCAATTTTTCTCTGATTAATAATATTATTTAATATTTCAATACTCTTTAAGCCCAGCTGATAGCCTGATTGTTTGATAGTCGTTAAAGCAGGATCAATATATTCTCCAAGTTCAATCCCATCAAATCCAACTACAGAAATATCTTCAGGTATTTTAATATTCTGTTCTTTTAAAAAACTTATTGCTCCCACTGCCATTTCGTCATTAAAGGCAAAAATTGCTGTTACATCTGGAAATTTGTTGATTATTTTTTTAGCTGCAGAATATCCACTTTCAAAAGTAAAATCTCCTTCAATAAATCTTTTAGGATTAAATTCTATGTCACTGAGTCTTAAAGCTAGTTTAACTCCCCGCAGCCTCTCCTGACTGGCCAGCAAATCCAGGTCAGGGCCTTTAATAAAGGCCATCTCTTTATGACCAACCTGACAGAGATATTCTACTACATCATAGGCTGCTGCAACATTATCTACTGTTACACAGCTAATCTGGGGATCACTTATATATCCCGAAGCAAAAACTACCGGAATCTGATAGTTTTTTACTATGGAAAGTAAATTATTATAATAATTAGTTGTAATTAAAATAATTCCATCAATTTTTTTCTGTTTCATAATGTTCAAATAATTCTGTTCCTTCTCAAATTCACCATCTGAGTCACCATATATCAAGGCATAACCCCTTTCTCTGGCTTCTGCTTCAATTCCTTTAAGCAAATTAGCCAGAAAAGGCCTTTCCATTCCAGCCCCAATCACACCGATCAAATTACTCGTATTGGTTCTCAGTATTCGAGCAGAATCATTAATTTGATAATCCAATTTTTCAACAGCCTTCTGAACCTTTCTGGCTGTTTCTTCTCTAACCAGTGAACTATCATTTAAAACACGAGAAACTGTACTTAATGAAACGCCTGCTAATTTTGCTACATCTTTCATAGTAACATCCATATTTTTTCGCTCCCAGCAAATAATGAAATCCATTTCACTAATTATTATATTCTATACTAAATTTAAAATTCCTGCAAAAAAGTCAATTTTTTTGATTATTATGCTTAATTAACTTAAAAAAAGGTTTTTTAAAGCTAATTGCAGTAATTTTAGTATAAATTGTTCAAATGATGCTGAAAAACGTTTAATTAAAAATTTTTATAACTTTCTGTTAATTTAAGTCTTGAAAAAAGCCTGAAACTTAATGAAATGGTTTTCAAGCTTTTAGAATTAATTAATTTATCGTTCAAAATAAAGCATTTCAAAATTGTATTTTAAATAACTATCTTCAAATATATCCTGATTTTTTATTTCTTTAGAAATTAAATAACTATCCGCTCCCTCAAACAGGAATAAAAATGGATTATCATTAACCAATATTTCGGTAATGATTTTATAAGCACTTTCTCTATTCTGCAGATTGTTTATTAATTTTAAATAATCTATCATATTGTCCAGTCTGTTATTATGATAGCCAAAATAGTTTTTATCTGAAGCTGAATAAAAATTGTCATAAATAAATTGAAAACGGTTGCTATATTCAGAGGTCATAATAAAAAATTGACTATCTATATTTTGGTTTTTTAACTTTTTTAAGTATTCAGCCCAGTTATATTTTTTTATTTCAAGACCTATATCCTTTGATTTTAACTGGTTTTTCATATATTCAGCTATTTTAATGGCTGTTTTTGAATTATTAATTGTTAAGCCTAAATTATTTAGCTCTTTAGGCAGATTAACACTATCACCTGCTGCTAAGTTCTCTCTTATTTTAGCTAACAATTGTTGATTACTGCTGCTGGCCCCGGGCAAAATTAAATTACTAAAATTTAAAGTTTCATGAAAATTATTTTCATTGATAATATATCTTAAACCCTCTTTAAAATTCTTCAGTCTGGAATTCAGATATAAATCACTTTTATAATTAAATGCAGCAAAATATATATAACTATTTTCGAATTTTCTAATTTGATAATTACTGAAATTAACTTTTTGCTGTTGATAGACAGAAAACTCCTCTGAATTAAGCTGGTATAAATCAAATTCTTGCAGATTATTTTTTAGAATATTACCTTCCGTAAAAGTTATTTCAATCTGATTTAAATATGGTATGTTTTGATCCTGATAATTATTTTTCCAGTAATTATCGTTTTTGAATAAAGTAACTTTATTTTTAACAAAACTTCTATATTTAAATGGACCTGTACCAACTGGAGTTAGAGAAAAATTAAAATCATTATTTCGAACTGCCTCTGCTGGCATTACAACGGCTGCACTTTTAGCCAAATTATATATAAAAGGAGCATAAGATTGTTTTAATTCAATTTCTAAATGATAATTATCTAGAATCCTAATACCTGCAATTTCGTTACTTTCACCCCTACGATACTGCTCATACCCCTTAATTTTAGCTAATAACTCAGCATAAGGGGATTTATTACTGGCAGCAGCCAGATATTCTAATGACCATTTCCAGTCTTCTGCAGTTACACTTCTTTCATTTAGTGGTACTTCTACTCCCTCCATTTTGTAAGAATGGAAATAAACATTCTGCTTCAATTTAAAGTTAAAAACTGTAGAATCCTCATTTACCTCCCATGATTCTGCTAAATTTGCAATTAGTTTACCCTGTTTATTATAAGTTACTAAAGTATCAAATATTTGCTTGTTGATCATATGGGCAGTCTCATTATCAGCATATATTGGATTTAAATTAAACGGCCTTAGATTAACTTTAATTTTCAAATCCCCCCCATAATTAGCAGCATTAGCAGTAAATAAATTTAAAATTAAGATTAAAATAATCAAGACAAAAGTTTTAGTTTTCATAATTAAATTCCTCCAGAAAAAATATCCTCTCAGTTATTATTATTCTCTAAAAAGAAGAAAATCCCTGTCTGGATTTTAATATCCGCCAACAGGGATTAATTATCATCTATTTAATTAATAACTATTGATCAAGTAAATGACAGGCCGCAAAGTGTCCCTCACCATATTCTTTAAACTCTGGTTCCTTAACAGGACAGGGCTCAAAGGCTTTTGGGCAGCGGGGATGAAATCTACAGCCAGAAGGTGGATCTACCGGAGAAGGTACATCTCCTTCCAGAATAATTCTATCCTTTTTCTTCTTTGGATCTGCCTCTGGAATTGCAGATAATAATGATTGGGTATAGGGATGCATTGGATTATCGAATAATTCTTTTTTATCTGTTAACTCCACCAGCTTACCCAGATACATTACTGCTACGCGATCACTGATATGTTTTACAACACTCAAATCATGAGCAATAAAGAGATAGGTTAATCCATATTCCTTCTGTAAATCCTGCAGTAAGTTTACAACCTGTGCCTGTACTGACACATCAAGAGCAGAAACCGGCTCATCTGCTATAATTAACTTAGGATCTACTGCCAGAGCTCTAGCCACACCTATCCGCTGACGCTGACCACCACTAAATTCGTGAGGATAGCGGTTCATATATTCTTCACCCAGGCCTACATTCTCCAGTATCTCTCTTACCTTTTCATTTCTTTCCTTCTTATTTTTTGCAAGATTATGGATATCAAGCGGCTCACCTACAATATCAGCCACAGTCATTCGTGGATTAAGTGATGCATAGGGATCCTGAAAAATAATCTGCATATCACGTCTGATAGCCCGCATTTCCTTTTTATCAAGTTCCATAACATTTTTACCTTCAAATATAACTTCCCCAGCTGTTGCCTCCAGCAGTCGTAAAATAGTTCTCCCGGTTGTCGATTTACCACAGCCTGATTCACCTACTAGACCGAGTGTTTCTCCTTCTTCTACTGCAAAGGAA
Organism: Halanaerobium sp.; assembly: GCA_041694515.1. Lineage (GTDB taxonomy): Bacteria > Bacillota > Halanaerobiia > Halanaerobiales > Halanaerobiaceae > Halanaerobium. The sequence goes on along the minus strand of JASMSZ010000047.1, from coordinate 26,599 downwards.
ATATCATCAACAGCTTTTACATGAGCTACTGTTCTTTTAAATATTCCTGCTTTAACTGGAAAATATTTTTTTAGATTCTTAACTTCTAATAAATTCTCAGCCATTATTTTTGAACACCTCGATCCTCATAAATTCTTTCTCCGCGTTTCTTGATTTCTTCTAAATGTTCATATCTCCAGCAGCGGACCATATGGCCTCCATCTGTATCTTCTAAAGGTGGTTCTACATCATAACATTTACCTTCAGCCAGAGGACAGCGAGTATTAAATTTACATCCCTCCGGAAAATTCAAGGGAGAAGGTACACTGCCCGGAATAGCTTCCAGACGATCTACATCTTTATCCAGTTTAGGAATAGAGTTCATTAATCCCCAGGTATAAGGATGTTTTGGATCATCAAATAAAGTATCGACATCTGTATATTCTACTACCTTACCGGCATACATTACTGCAACTCTATCTGAAACCTCTGCAATTACACCTAAATCATGAGTAATCATCATAATTGCCATTCCATAACTTTCTTTTAAAGAGTTCATTAGTTCTAAAATTTGAGCCTGGATTGTAACATCAAGAGCTGTAGTAGGCTCATCAGCAATTAAAAGCTGTGGATCACAGCTTAAAGCCATTGCAATCATTACCCGCTGTCTCATACCACCGGATAACTGGTGTGGATATTCATCCACTCTCTGTTCTGGCAGAGGAATACCTACCTTCTGCAGCATTTCTATTGCCTGACGTCTTGCCTCTTTTCTCTTTACACCTTTATGAAGCATAATTGCTTCTACAATCTGATCACCAACTGTGTAAACAGGATTAAGAGAAGTCATTGGTTCCTGGAAAATCATTGAAATGTCATTACCTCTAATTTTTCGCATTTCTTTTTCGGATAGTTTAGTTAAATCTGTTCCCTTAAAGTTAATCTCGCCTGCCTCAATTCTGCCTGGGGGAGATTCTACCAATCTCATAATTGATAAAGAGGTAACACTTTTCCCACAGCCGGACTCTCCTACAATACCTAAAGTTTCACCTGGATAAATTTCGTAATCTACTCCATCTACCGCTTTGACTACTCCTTCTTCTGTATAAAAATATGTTTTTAAGTTTTTAACTTCTACAAGTGCTTCTTTATTTTCTTTATTCAAAAAACTCACCTACCTTATTAGCGTCAATTTAATAAATCTAATTTAGTTTTGGATCTAATATATCACGGAAAGCATCACCAATTAAATTCCAGGAAAGACTGAAAAGCATAATTGCTGCACCTGGAATCACAACTGTATACCAGTACTTAAGAGCAGAACCCTGCCCCCCAAGTATCCAGTCACGAGCAAATGTAATCATCTGACCCCAATCTGCATATCCTTCTGGTGCTCCTACTCCTAAAAAACTTAAAGCAGATGCTGTAATAACCATTGATCCCATTCTCATAAAAGCCTGAATTAAAACAGGAAAAATACAATTTGCAATAATATGTTTAAAAATAATTCTAGGATCACTTGCACCTAAAGCAATGGATGCCTGAATAAACTCTTCGTTTTTGATCTCTAAAACCTGAGAACGCATTAAACGAGCCGTTCCCATCCACCCAAATGTAACTAAAGCAATCATAACATTGTCTAAACCCTTACCTAATATAGTTGTTAAAACCATCGCAGCAACTAAAAAAGGAATAGACATAAATACATCAGTAATCCGCATAAAAAACTCATCAATTTTCCCACCATAATAGGCAGAAAGTGTACCGATTGTTATACCCAGCAAAGAACTAAATCCAACTACTATAACACCAATTCTAAAAGCAGTTCTAGTTCCCCAGACCATACCATAAAATATATCATATGACCCCTGAGCTGTTCCAAAAGGATAACCCTCTCGAGGTGGCTGGGGCTCAACCTGCCATCCAGCTCTTGGTATTTCATAAGCATCCTCTGGTGAGCGCGGGGGTGCTAAATATGGTGCAAATACCGCAACCAAAACAAAGAATAATATTATTATAAGACCGAATAAAGATAGTTTATTTTTTAATAAACGCGTTAAAACTTCTTTCCATTTCACTTACCATCACTCCAATCTAATCCTTGGGTCAATTACAGCATAAGAAACATCTACTATTAAGTTAATTAAGATTAATAGAAAACTAAAGTACATTGCAACACCTAAAATACCCGAGTAATCGAGCTGTTGAGCAGCTTGAGCCGCATATTGACCAATACCTCTGTAGCCAAAAACAGACTCTACTATAACAACTCCTCCTAAAAGACCTAGTACCATAGGTCCAGCAACTGTAACTACAGGAATTAAGGCATTTCTTCTGGCATGTTTATTAATTACAAATTTTTCTGCCACACCTTTTGCTCTTGCAGTTCTAATATAATCTTTACGTAAAGTTTCTAACATGCTTGAGCGAGTAATACGTAAAATATATGACCACCAGACAATCGATAGAGTAACAATAGGACCAATTAAATGTCTAAATGCATCAAATACAACATTGAATTCTAAATTTAAAATTCCATCCAGAACATTTAAACCAGTATATCTTATAAATTCAGTAGATCTAACAATTGCAGCCGCATCAGCACCAAGTCTTCCTGGTGGAAACCAGCCTAAGACTCCATAGAAAATCATTAATACTAATAGTCCAAATACAAAAGTTGGAAATGACCATCCAATAGTAGAAATGATTCTGATTATATGATCAAATTTTTGATTATGATGAACTGCCGAAAGCACTCCCAGCCAGATACCTCCCATAACAACTGGAATCACTGCAAATAAAGCAAGCTCCAGAGTTGCTGGAAAGCGGCTAAAAATAGCTGTAGTCACCGGCTGTCCAGCTGATTCTGACCAGCCAAAATCACCCTTGACAACTCCTCCAATCCAACGACCATACTGTTCATACCATGGATCATCCAACCCATATTTAGAAATTAACTTATCCATATCTTGACCTTTTAACTGTGCGGGATCATTAATATAAGTACTTAACCTTTGATAAGGACCAAGCATCATAATCATTGAAAATACCAGTACTGTAACACCAAACAGTATAAAAGGAAGTATTAAAAAACGTCTAATAATATAATTTACCAACTCATAACTCTCCTTCCTCATGTAATAAAGTACTCTTTAAAACCTTTCCCTAACATAATTAGCAGGGAGGTTGCCCTCCCTGAGTAATTTTTATATTAAATTTAGTAATTTATTCTTTATTCAGCAGCTTTATTCAGCAGCTTTGTCCATTGAGTAGAAATCCACACCAGGACGTACAGCGTTTGGATACCAGCCTTTAACCCAGGTCCTTCTCGTATTAGACTCTGTTGGCTGATCTATCCAGAGATCAATAGCATTATCAATTGACATCTTCTGTAACTTTTTGTATATTTCTTCACGTTTTGCAGAATCAGTTGTAGAAATACCTTCTGCAATCAAATCATTAATTCCAACTTCATCTGCCCAATTTTTATAAGTATCCCCACGTCTATTAGCATAATAACCGGAACTATCTAAAAATGGCTGCACAAAATTATGTGGATCGGGAAAATCCGCTAACCAACCGCCAAAGGAAGCAGGTAAAATTCCTCTTACAGAAGCATCAAGATAAGTCGACCACTGTACTCCACGAACATTAATATTGAATTTCGGGTTAATCCTCTCAATATAACTTTTTAGCATATCTGCAGCAGTTTTCCGAGGATCATTACCACTATTGTACACTAAATCCATTGTAAATCCTGTTTCCCAAAGCTCTCCATCAAATGCTTTTCGAAAGTGTTCTTCAGCTTTTTCAAGATTTAAACTATAAACTTTTGAATTTTCATCATAACCAAGTAAGGGATCTACAATCGGACCTCTCAATTGTATTGCTTCACCCATTCTGACCTGCTCAATAAAAGCTTTATAATTAAAAGCATAACTAAATGCTTTTCTTACATTTTCATCAGCAAAGAAATCAGATGGAATCCCATTACCATCTAGTTCACCACTACCAATATAATTATTACCTTCAGTAGTAATATCCCAGTTAAATATCATATTCATATTTTGTAATGCAGGAATACCTGTTGTAACAACAATACCTTCTTCATCTTCAACCTGAGATCTATATTGAGTTGGAGCATAAATCATATCTGCATCTCCACGTAACAACATTAATTTACGTGTGGACCATTCATCAACATTTCTAATAATAGCTGTTTTAAAGTTAGCAGGTCCTCTCCAATAATTATCATTCCTATTAAATACAACATGATCACCATTAACCCATTCAGTCAAAACAAATGGTCCTGTACCCATCATTTTATCAAACAATGGATCTTCCTCTTTTACCGGATCATGACTGGCAGCAATATCAGCAGCTGTTCCATCCCAGGCTCCCTGCTCAATTGACCATTCTTTATCTAAAATTGATCCCCAGGAAGCACCTTGAGCTAAAATGTTTAAAAAGGGCGGATATGGTGACTCCAAATGAAATGTTACTTGATTACCATCAACAGTAATTTTGTCTTCTAATACATCCAATACCTCTGCTGCCTGTTCATCAGTTAACTGTTTTGGATCTTCGACGCCAACTACATTTACTGTTACATCACTTAAACCAGCAAAACCAGCACCAAATAATGGTTCATATAACATCCAGATTGGGCCGCCAGAGCGGTCACTAATCATCCCTCTTAAAAAACTGTACTTAACATCTTCAGCAGTTAAAGAATTTCCATTACTAAATTCTACTCCTTCTCTAATTATAAAAGTATAGTCTGAGCCATCTTCAGAAATGAGACCATTTTCCTGGCTTGGCACTTCTGTAGATAATAAAGGTGTAAAATTCTTTACGCTTTCTCCATCATAACCAATTAATGTTTCATAGACTTGATAAATCACTTCTGAACTACCGGTATCATAAGCAAAGTGAGGATCTAAAGTACTCTGGTCACCAATGTTTACATAGGTAAATGTATCAGGACTATTTACTTCTTCCTGAGCACCTACTACTGAAAATATCGAAAAAACTAAAACTAAAGTTAATAAAATTATTATTTTTTTTTGCATACTCGAAATTCCCTCCTAAATTTTTAAATATATATCTACTCACTAATCTCTTCTTTTTAAATTTACACCCCCTTATCAGATGTATCTGTTTTTAAAAAGAAAAAAAAACAAAATTATTAGTTTAACACTTAAATAATTTACTATCTTAAATTATATAATTATTTACTAAAAAAATCAAGTTGTATCCAACTGTATATTGCCATTATTCAATATATAGCAATAATTTCTATTAATGAATGGTCTTTCCTCTGTTTTACTCAGATGCTTGGAATAACAAAAGATTTAAATTTGATAAACTGAAAATTTCAGGATTATTGTTCTGGTAATAATCTCTGGTGGAAATAACTCTCCTGACAAAATTATCTGTTTCATTAAAAGGTAATTTATGTTCAATATTTTCCTCCCAGCCATTATCAATCCAGTTTCTAACATTACTTTCTCCTGCATTATAGGCTGCAATAGTTTTAATTGAATTATTATCAAATTTTTGATACAAATAAGCAAAATACCAGCTGCCAAATTTAATATTCAATTCGGGATCATTAAGATCTTCTAAATTAAAATTATCATATTCAAGCTGTTCTGCAATCCAGAAAGCTGTAGAAGGCATTAACTGCATCAACCCAACAGCTCCTTTGGCAGACTCAGAATATTTATCAAAACGGCTTTCAACATAAATTAAAGCAGCTAATAATTCAGCATCCAAAGAAAATTCTTCCGCATATTTATTTATTTCCTTCTGGTATTTAATGGGCTCCACATTTCTTCTGATTATCCACAAATCAAAATTATTATTAACAACTAAAAACAATAATATCGATAAAAGTAAAAGAATAATCCCTTTATTAATATATTCTGTATTCAACTCCCTTTTCCTCCCTTTGCTCAAGCTCTATTTTTTTCAGCCAGAGAGTGAATAATCATTTCTGCAGTTGCCAGATTAGTTGCCAGCGGAATCTCATGTACATCACAGAGCCTTAAAAGTGCACTAACATCTGGTTCATGGGGCTGAGCAGTTAAAGGATCTCTTAAAAAAATAACTCCATCCAGACGATCTTTAGCAATTTCCGCCCCGATCATCTGGTCTCCACCAATTGGGCCAGAAGCCATTCTTTCTACATCCAGTCCTGTTTCATCAATTAATCGCTGACCGGTTGTTCCAGTAGCAATCAATCTCATTTTTGTCAAAACATCTCTGTGTTTTTTTGCAAATCTAATCATATCATCTTTTTTCTCATCATGAGCTACTAGAGCTATTCTAATCAATTTAGTATCTTCTCCCTTCAATACTTTCTCCCAGTATAAATCCAATTTCGATTTTAAAATTTCAATTGTAAAGTTATTTTCAATAATTACATCAGCTTTTTCTTTTTTCTTTTCCAGAGACATTTGAGAATTGATTCTTTTTAAAGCTTCTTTTTTAGTAAGATTATTTCTTTTTTCTAATCTTTTTATCTGATTTTCTTCAGAACTGGAAATTACCCAGACCTGATCACAAAAACGGGCCAGTCCAACTTCATATAATAGTGGTGCCATAAAAACAACAATTTCATCATTTTTTAGATACTGATGAGCCTGTTCTTTCATTTCATAAATAATTAATGGATGCAGTAGGGATTCCAATTTTTTTCTTTTATCCGGATCAGAAAAAACAATTTCTCCTAATTTTTCTCTATTAAACTCTTGATCTTCTCTTAAAATCTCCTCACCAAATTCATCAACCACCAGCTGCCATCCTTTTTCTCCCTTTTGACTAATCTGATGAGCAATCTGATCAGCATCAATAATTCTGGCTCCTTTTTGCTCCAGATATTCAGCAGCTGTTGATTTACCACTAGCTATACCACCTGTTAAACCAATAATCATGATTATCCCCTCTCTTCACTACTATTTTTGACATTGAGGACAAAAATAAGTTGAACGTCCACTTACTTTAATTTTTTCTATTATGCTGTCACATTCACAGCACTTTTCTCCCTCTCGCTGATGAACCCTGAGTTCTTCCTGAAAAGAACCCTTTTCTCCAAATGCATTAACATAATCACTAAAGCTGGTCCCTCCATAAATTATACCTTTTCGAAGAATCTCACGCATATTATGATAAATTGCTTCTTTTTCCAGCTCAGTTAAAGTATCAGCAGTCCTGTCAGGTCTAACTTGAGAGCGAAAAAGAATTTCATCTGCATAAATATTACCAATTCCAGCAATAAAATGCTGATTTAAAAGTAGAGATTTCATTAAGGCTCTTCTTTTCTCAAAAAGTTTTTTGAAATCTTCTACAGTCAACTCATCACTTAAAGGCTCCGGTCCCAGGTCGGCAAGTCCGCCAGCCTGTTCAGGATGATTTTTATCTATTAAATAAACACGTCCAAATTTACGGATATTATTAAAGCGAATTTCCTGGCCGTCATTAAGGCTAAAAATAACATGAGTATGTTTATCTCTAAATTCCTTAACTTCTTTAACCAGTAATTTACCGGTCATTCTCAAATGAATGACCATATTTTTATCCGTATTAAGCTCAATAATTATATATTTACCCCGGCGGTTAATTGCATCAATTTTTGAGCCGATCAGAGAATCTTTAAAAGCCTGAATATCTGCCTCTGGATAGGCAATCATATTTTCTTCTCTAATCTCTACTGCAGTTACAATTCTATCTGTAATTAAAGGGCGCAGCCCCTTAACTACAGTCTCAACTTCGGGCAGTTCAGGCATTTTTGCTCACCTCATAGTCTTCTTTGTCTCTCCAGTTTTCTCCAATCTGAAGGTCAACTATCAGAGGTACATCCAACTCGGCTGTGTTTTCCATTTTTCTCTTGATCAATTCAGCTGCCTGTTCTAAATCTGATTTATTAACCTCAAATACCAGTTCATCATGAACCTGGAGTAAAATATTTAAATCAAGATTTGCTTCTTTTAAGGTATCATAAACATCAAGCATTGATTTTTTCATTATATCAGCAGCTGTACCCTGAACTGGTGTGTTAATTGCAGTTCTTTCTGCAAATGAACGGCGGTGATAATTACTGCTGTTGATTTCAGGAATATAGCGGCGGCGTCCAAACATAGTCTCTGCATAACCGCATTTTTTGACCCTTTCTATAGTCTGATCCATATATTTTTTAACTCCAGAGAAACGTTCAAAATATTTATCTATATATTCCTGAGCTTCTTCCACCGGAATATCCAGATCCTGACTTAAGCCATAAGAACTCATTCCATAGGCAATACCAAAATTAATCACTTTAGCATGCCGACGTAAATTAGGAGATACTTCTGCTGGTTCTACTTCAAAAACCTCAGCCGCTGTTTCTGTGTGAATATCTGCACCAGTATTAAAGGCCTCCTTCAGTTTTTCATCTCCACTCAAATGAGCAAAAACCCGCAGTTCAATCTGAGAATAATCTACAGCCAGTAGGACCATATCCTCAGCCGAAGGAATAAAAGCCTTACGGATTTCGCGTCCTTCCTCAGTTCGAATTGGTATGTTCTGCAGATTAGGATCGGTGCTGCTTAAACGACCAGTAGCAGTTACCATCTGGTTAAAGGAAGTGTGAATCTTTCCTGTTTCTTCATTGATTAAAGGTGGTAAAGAATCAATATAAGTTGATTTTAATTTAGCCAGTTCTCTATATTCGGAGATTAAAGGAATAATCTCATGTTTACCTTCCAGTTTTTCTAAAACACTGGCATTTGTAGAATAACCTGTTTTAGTTCTTTTAATCACCGGCAGTCCTAATTTTTCAAAAAGAATTTCACCCAGCTGTTTAGGAGAGTTTAGATTGAATTCTTCTCCAGCCAGTTGATGAGCCTTTTTAGTAATTATATCGAGTCTTTTACCCAGCTTTTCTGATAAAGAAGCAAGCCAGTCTTTATCAACTTTAACCCCATTAAATTCCATCCGGGCTAAAACTTTAATTAAGGGCAGCTCAATTTCCTGATACAATTTAAGTAGATTATCTTTTTCTAGTTTAAAAGTTAGCTTTTCTCTTAATTGAAAAAGTTTAGAAATTTCAACCTCAAGTTTATTTTTTTCCTCCAGTTCTTCGAAAGTTAAAGTTAATTCGCGACTGAAAACTTCTTCTACTTCCGGTAGTGAAGATGAAGGTTGGAGTAAATAAAAAGCAAGTAGGGGTTCAAAACTAATATTTAAAACCTCTATTTGATGTCTTAATAAAGCCAGAGAGGCTTCTTTAGCGTCAAACATTAATTTCGATATTTTTTCTGACTCAAGAATTTCTTTGATAATTAAATCTATTTCTGCATCTGGCTGATAGGAATATATGTTTTCTTCATCCTCTAAAGAAAATAATAATTCTTCTATCTTACCCTCAATAGCTTTACTGTCTTTTTCTAATCGTAAAGCAACAGCGATTTCACCAGCTTCTACTGCTTTTTCTTTTAAACTATCCAGGTCTTCTTCTTTTAAATTTTTAATTTCAAGATCTTCAAAATTAGCTTCTTCTTTAAAATCAAAACGGTCAAGTAAAGAGGTAAAACCAAGCTTTTCAAATTGTTCCGCAGCTTCCTGATCATCATAAAGATCCAGTCGGCACTGATCAAAATCAATATCTACTGGCACATCTCTTTTTATTTTCCCCAGTCTATAGCTCATTCGAGCCTGTTCAGTATACTTGCGTAAATTTTCTTTCCTCTTTTTACCGGAAACTTTATCTATATTAGCTAAAATTTCTTCCATTGAACCAAACTCTTTTAGCAGTTTGAGAGCTGTTTTTTTACCAATACCGGGCACCCCGGGAATATTATCAGAACTATCTCCCATTAATCCTTTACGGTCTATTAACTTTTCAGGAGGAAGTTCATATTTTTCCATAACTTTATCCAGGTCGAATTTTACTAAGTCAGAAATTCCCTTTCGGGTGTACAGGACATTTACATTTTCCGAAACCAGCTGCAGAGCATCTCTATCTCCAGTAACAATATAGACTTTATATCCTTCTTCTGCTGCTTCTTTAGAAAGAGTTCCCAGTAAGTCATCAGCCTCATATCCTTCTCTGGCCAGCATTGGAATCTTTAATTTTTCTATTGTCTGCTGCAAAAGTGGAATTTGAGGAACAAGCTCTTCAGGCATTTTTTTTCTACCTGCTTTGTAATCTTCATATTCTTCGTGTCTAAAAGTAGGTGCTTTTTTATCAAAGGTAATAATCATCCGGTCCGGATTCCATTCTTCTGTTAAACTAAAAAGCATCCGGACAAAACCAAAAACAGCATTAGTATATTCCCCATTATCATTTGTAAGTAGGGGTAAAGCATAAAATGCACGATGGGTTAAACTGTGTCCATCTAATAAAAAAAGTGTTTTTTTCTCCTCATTTTCTTTGTTTGACAAAAAAATCATCTCCCATGTAAAGCTTCTATTTATTTATATAAATTGATATATTAATCTTCTCTATTATTGTTCAAAGGTAAAACCACAATAAATTTTGTTCCTGCACCTGCTTCACTTTCTACATCTATATCTCCCTGATAATTATCAACAATCTGTTTTGCAATTGCAAGTCCCAGACCAGATCCTTTATTAGCTTTTCTGGACCTTGATTTATCAGCCTGATAAAAGCGATCAAAAACAAATGGCAAATCTTCACTGGAGATTCCCGGGCCATCATCTGTTACAGAAAAATAAAAGTTATCTAAATCAATTTTATCAATTTTAATCTCAATCCTGCCTTTGCGGGAGGTGAATTTAATTGCATTATCCAGAAAAATACGCAGCAGCTGTCTAAATAAATTCTGATCTCCATAAAAATTTATTTCGGTTTTTTCTATAAATTCTAAATTTACTTCTTTTTCCATTATTTTAAATTCTTTAAGGATCTCTTTAATCAAATCATTAAAATTAAACATCTCTTCTTCTCTTTTCAATTCACTATCATCACCGCGGGCTAAAAGCAGTAAATTTTCCATTAACTGTTTCATATTAACTGTTTCTTTTTTTATTGCCTCTATTGCCTCATCTCTAACATCTTTTTTTTCTTTACCCCAGCGGTCAAGCATATCAACATAACCTTTAATCACGGAAATAGGTGTTCTTAATTCATGAGAGGCATCAGATACAAATTGTTTCTGTCGTTTAAAAGACTTTTCAAGTCGATCAAGCATTGAATTAAAAGTTAAAGCTAATTTTTTTAGTTCATCATCAGGTCCACTAACTTCCAGTCTGCGTCCTAAATCACTGGAGCTTATTTCTCTTGCTGTTTCGGTGATTTTATTGATTGGAGACAGCATTTTTTTGGTAGTAAAATAACCTAAAAAAACAGAAATCAAAGCACCAATTCCAGCAGCTATAGTTAAAACTATGATTAAAAAATCAAGAAAGTTTTTTTCAAAGGTGATATCTCTGACTACCTGTAAATACCCGCGAGAAAAAACAAAATTATTCATTGGTATTGTTTTAACAGCAAGCCTCTTTGTTGTCCCGGAACGAAATTCTTCAATTTCTACACTAAATGGAATATCCATATCTTCTAAATATTTTGACTGGGCCTGGACTTTTCCGTCTTTATTCAAAACCCTAAAAAATATATTCTCTTCACTGCGGCTTATCTGCTGTAATAGTTCTGTATCAAAAAAATTAACAGGATCTCCAATACCCGAAGTCTGTGAGAGGACCAATTCTATTGTATTATTAATACTTTTCTTGATATTATCATCAATAAAATTAGAAAGAAAAAAATAAATTGATAGATTAACTAAAAAAATGAGCATCATAAACATAAAAGCATAAAGAATTGTAATTTTCCAGGAAATCTTGCTCTTTTTATTTACAAAATCAAACATGCTTGTCTGACCTCAATACATATCCAACACCACGCACTGTATGAATTAATTTTTGGTCATAGGGATCGTCAATCTTACTGCGTAAATAACGAATATAAACATCGACAATATTAGTTTCTCCAGTGTAATCATAACCCCAGACATTATTTAGTAATTTGTCTCTGCTGACAACAATGCCTTCATTTTTGATTAGATAAACTAACAGATCATACTCTTTTTTGGTCAATTCTATCTCTTCTTCTGCCCTTTTAACAATATGAGCATCTAAATTAACCTCCACATCGGCAGTTTTTAATACATTATCTGCTTCAACATTTCCCTCATCTCTTCTTAAATGGGCTCTTATTCTGGCCAGCAGCTCCTCTATTTCAAAAGGCTTGGTCAGGTAATCATCTGCACCAGTATCCAGTCCTTCTACCTTATCCTCCAGATCTGATTTTGCAGTCAGCATAATTATTGGAATATCCGAAAATTCTCTTATTCGGCTGCAGACTTCCATTCCATTAAGTCCAGGCAGCATTATATCCAGTAATAATAAATCAAAATCATTTTCTTTTAAGGCATTAATTCCATCATAACCATTATCATATTTATCAATCTGATAACCCTCATGTTCAAGTTCTAATTCTACAAATCTTGCAATTTGAGCATCATCTTCAATCAATAATATTTGTTTATCCAATTTACTCACCCCTCTTATTATATCAATTATTAAGATAAAATTAAACCGTTAAAAATAAGTTCTCAGTAATTTACCCTTTTTTAGAATATACAAAAATATTATTTTAAAAAGAAAAGCCGGGCCGCTAAAGCCCGGATTCTCAAATGTAATTTTTCTTTATTGTCTAAGTTTATTAGGTTTCTCACCAATACGTCCAAATATAATCTTACTCTGTCCATTTCTAATAACCTTAAACATAATCTTATCGCCTACCTCTTTCTTTTTGATTCTTTCACTAACATCAGAAGTTGATTTTACCGGTTTTTGATCAATTTCTTTGATTATATCATAAGGTTTTAAACCAGCTTTTTCGGCAGGACTATCTTTATATACTTCAATAACTACAACTCCATTCTGATTATCCAAGGAGAAATATTCTTGAACTTCTTTAGTTATTTCACTAAAGACAATTCCCAGCCATGGTCTGGTAACTTCACCTGTCTTTTGAAGTTCACTGACAATACCTTTAATTTCATTGATCGGAATTGCAAAACCAATTCCCTGTCCTACTTGAGAAACAGCAGTATTAATCCCAATCACATTACCTTCAATATTGAGCAGTGGACCACCACTATTACCTGGATTAATAGCAGCATCAAGCTGAATTAAGTTTTGATAAGTTCTAACCTGACGACTATCAGTTGGAATCTGGATTGGGCGTCCTAAAGCACTGATTACACCAACTGTCACTGTGTGTTCAAAACCCAGGGGATTACCGATAGCAACTGCCCATTCTCCAGGTCTTAACTTGCTAGAATCACCCATCTTTAGAGGAGTAAGTTCCTGACTTATATTTTCAGTATTTATCTTTAAGATTGCAAGATCAAGACTGAAATCTGACCAGGCTACTTCTGCTTTAACTGGTTCTTTTATTCCGTTGATAGAAACTTCAATTTGATCAGCACCATCAATTACATGCTGATTTGTTACAATATATCCCTCTTTAGAAACTATAAAACCTGAACCTAATCCCTGTCTTTCCCGAGGCTGCTGCTCCGGCATCTGAAACTGATCTCCAAAAAAGAACCTAAAATACGGATCATTAAACATTTCAGGCAGCTGCTGCCTGCCAGAAGTTTTTACAATTGTTGTTACTTTTACAACACCATTATCAACTTTTTCAGCAATATCTGCAAAATGATTTGTCTGATAAATACTCTGAGTCTGCTGTTCCTGAGCGAATGCAGTCGGAACTGCAGTAATTATTAAAAAAATTACAATTAAAGCTAATAAGATGTTCCGAAATAAATCTCTTTTTCTTTTCATGATAAACACCATCCTTTAATTAATTTTTGAGTAAAACAGTAAAAACAGATTATAAACCCGACCCTATTTAAAGCCGGGTAAAGTATTTTAAAGAGGGAATTACAATCTGCTTTCAGTTTTAGCTTTAGTTTTTACTGTTTTAACTTACAATTATAATATAGCAGAGAGAAATTAAAGAATAATTAAGCAAAAATTAGATTTAGATTAATTTATTTTTTGGCCTGATTTTTTACCTTTTTCATTTCTTTTTCTATTTCCTCCTGATCACCAAGATAATACTTATCTTTAACATTCATCTCCCGATCAAATTCATAAACTAAAGGCCTTCCTGTCGGAATATTTAAAGAAGAAATATCCTCATCTGAAATACCATCAAGATGTTTAACCAGAGCCCTCAAACTATTACCGTGAGCTGAAATAATTATTTTTTTACCTTTTTTCATCTGTGGTACGATTTCATTTTCCCAGTAAGGCATAACTCTATCAATTGTCATTTTCAAACTTTCAGTAGTCGGTAATTGAGATTCGCTTAAATCTGCATATTTTTCTTCATGCCCTGGATAACGATCATCATCTTTATCTAACTCAGGTGGTGGGGTGTCAAAACTTCGGCGCCAGATATGCACCTGTTCTTCTCCTTCTTTCTCAGCAGTTTCAGCTTTATTTAATCCCTGTAGAGCTCCATAATGTCTTTCATTTAATCTCCAGGATTTAATTACTGGAATCCAGTGCAAATCCATAATATCTAATATTATATTTAAGGTTTTAGTTGCTCTTTTTAAATATGAAGTATAGGCAAGATCAAATTTAAATCCTTCTTCATTTAATAATCTGCCTGCTTCTTCTGCTTCTTTAACCCCCTGTTCACTTAAGTCAACATCTGTCCAGCCTGTAAATCTGTTAGCTAAGTTCCATTCACTTTCTCCGTGTCTAACCAGTACAATTTTCATCAAATCACCCTTTCATTCTTTAGTTTATTATTAAAGAATTAATTTAAAACCTTTTCTACACTTAATTATAGTCAAAACTGCTCCAAAAATATATTAATTAAATTACAAATTTAAATGTCCATAAATTGAGCCTCTATCTCCCAGCCAGCTTCAAGTTCTTTTTCTAATAGTTCCTGGTATTTTTTGAGCTGAGCAGGATCACGATAACTACCACTTTTATAATCTATAATCTTAACTTTTCTGTTATGCTGATCAACTAACAGCCTGTCAATCCGATATTGTTTTTCTCCTGTCTCGGTTTTTTCTTTGAGTAGATATTCATTCAAAACCTGGTATTTTTCTGCAAATATTTCAGAGTGAGAACTAATAAATTGATCAGCTTCTTTAATTACTGCCTCTATTTTTTCTCTTCCCAGCAAATTTCCATATTTGCTTTTAAGCAGTTTACGAGCAGAATCCTTTTCCGGCTTCTGATTGTACTTTATATTTTCTAGATAATAATGGAGAGCCAGTCCCCTGATCTTAGTTTCTGCTATTTTTAAACCGCTGGCCTGCTTCTGAAAAAATTTATATTTTCTATCTTCACTTTCTTCGCCAGCAAATGAATCTGCTTCCTGCTTCAAGTATTTATTTAATTCAGCTAATTTATAATCACTACCTTTCACCTGAACTTTTAGCTTTCTTGACTGCCCTCTTGTTTCAGCCTGCAGCAGCCCCAACAAATTATCAGCCTCGACTGCATTTAAAAGCATCTTTTCGTAATAGTCATAACTGCTGCCTGACCACATCAGATCACTGTCTGGTTTGATTTTTCTGGGTGCTTCAACATAAAGATGAAGATCATTTTCGGCCCTGCTTAAAGCTACATAAAGATTATTAATCTCTTCCATCTCTTCTTTTTTTTCTGTTTTTTCTTTAAAGTCATAGTCTAACCAGTCTAAAATTGATAAATACTCGTTCTGGATAAAAAGATACTCATTTAGTTCTTCATAATTATCATCAAAGTCCAGATAAAAATTAATTCCCTCTCCTTCGTTTCCTCCCCTGCGGCCGGGATTCCAGTAAAAATATTCTACCGGTAGGGAAAGACCCTTAGACTGATGAATGGTCATTAAGGTTACAGCTTCTTTATTTTCCACTTTTTTCTGTTTTAGATCTTCACTATCTTTATTCTCACGCAGATAATTTAATAATTTTTTGAGGGAAGAATATGAATTTAAAATTTCAAAAAAACTGTAGATGTTTTTTAAAGCAGGGCTGTTTTCTGAAGCCAGAGTGATAATTTCTGTTTTCTGATATAGAAAATTAATCAGATCCTGATAATCCAGCTCAATTACTTTTTTGATTTTAGTTAAAAGTTCTTTTAAATCTGTTTCATTTTTTATATTAATTGGCAGTTCAGCCTCAGTAGAATTGAAATATTTTTTTGCTCCCCTCTGATTTTCAAGCAGCAGTTTTAATTTTTGCTGACTCAATCTAATCAGATCACTGCGTAGAAATTTGAGCAGAAAATAAAAGTCCCTGGATGCTGCAAAATAGAGAAAGTCATGGATAGCACCAGGCAGTGGTGCATCTAAAAGTGAATTTCTGTTTTCCAAAATGTAGGGGATTTCTTCTTTTTCCAGACTTTTGGCGATTAAATTTAATTCTTTTGCCGTTCTTGCCAGGACACTCACCTGCCCGTAATCTGCTGAGTATCTTTTTTTAATATCTGCTGCCATTTCAGCCGCTAGATCGCCTTTAATTTGAGTATTTAAATCTTCAATCTTTTTTTGTTTTTTCTCTGCCAGTCCGGCAAATTGTTTGGTCTCGGTATTATAATAAGCAGAACTGCCTCCATAAACTATCCTGCTCAGGCCCTCAACTTTTGAATCAGCCTCCACCGAATGATATTCCCAGTCAACTTCTGTCCCAGAAAAGAAATCATTAAGCAAATTTATTATATTCTGATCACTGCGGTAACAGCGCTCCAGACGCTCACTTTCGGCATCAATAATTTCTGCTAAAGATGCAAAAAGCTTTTTTTCTCCACCCCGCCAGCCGTAAATTGACTGTTTTTCATCACCAACAGCAATAAAATCCTCTGCTCCTTTGATTAGAGGCCGTAAAATTTTCCACTGCAGAATACTGGTGTCCTGGAATTCGTCAATATATAAAGCTTTATATTCGCCTCCTAATAAATCAAGCAGATAATCAGCTGCTTTTCCGTCTTCAATCAGGCCAATCTCTTTATTTTTTAAATATTTAAATGTATAGTTGCTGAGATCAGCATGTGTAAACTTAGCGCTTTTAAATTTAAGCTTTTCGTAAATTTCTAAAACCAGTTCAGCAAAATCAATGATTTCCTTTTCTGCTGGAATAACTTCCTGGTTAAAAACTTCTACAGCCAGTTTTTTTCTAAATAAATCATATTCAAACTCTAATTTAGCTTTTAGTTCATTTGTTTTTTTAGCACGCAGTTTATTGCCGCTCCAGTAGCTTTCATTCAGTAAATAATTTCTCCTTCGATAAATAAATTCCTTTTTTTTAGCTTCAGTTTCCAGCTCCGGATACTGCTCAAAAAATGGCCGTCCATCCTTGACAAAATAGGAAGCCGAAAATTCTTCTCCTCTCATTTCAGCAGCGGCTTTTAATGTCCGATAACTGTTTTCAAATAATTTTACTATATCAGCCTGAGGCAGTTTTTCTTTATCTGCAGACTCTAAAAGCATAAACTTCCAGGCATTATTTACTATTTCTCTGATGAAATTTAAATAGGGATCCAGATCCCGGGCAGTATTCCCTTCTAAAAAACCCTGTAATTGATTATAGTATTTTTCATTATTTAAAATTATTTTTAAAAGTTCTTCAACAATCTCTTCATTCTGGCTGTCATCTATAATCTGATAATCATATAATTCTAAAAAAGGAGCAATTCCACGCCTAAAAATTTGATTTGTAAAAGCATCAATTGTATAAATTTTTATATCCTCATCGTTTAAAATCATTTTTTGATAGATTTTTTCTAATTTTCCTTTTTCAATTTTTAGTTCGGGATAAATATTTTTTAAAGAATTGATAATATTTTCTTTCTCAGAACTATCGGTAATTATTGCTCTCAGATGTTGAAGTATTCTGTTTTTAATCTCAGCTGTTGCTTTTTTAGTAAAGGTCATAACAATAATTTCTGAGAAATCTATATCTTTTAAAAGCGCAGCCAGGTATTCTAAAGATAATCTATAGGTTTTTCCTGTACCTGCACTGGCTTTAATAACTTTTTTCATTGATTTTAACCTCCACTCTACAAATTTTTCTGTAAGGACAGCGCTGACAGCGGCTCTTATAAATACGCTCATATTCTCCGGCAGCAAACAGCTGCAGACTAAGTTCCTTAACTTCTGCTCCCAGCTTATCCTCTCTGTCTTTTTTATGATAGGAATGTTCAAAGTCTTCGTCAAAAACATTGTAGATTGCCTTCCGACTTTCTGCAGGCAGCTGCTCCTCATAATTTTGACGCAGCATCAGCGAATAAAAATCCAGCTGTTTTTGATCTCCGCTTCCTGTCTTAAAATCAATTATAAAATATTGATTTTCACTTAATAACAGCAGATCAATTCTACCGGAAAGATAAAAATCTATACCGCCAGCTTTAAAATATATCTGCAGTTCGTGATTCCACTGCGGCCATTCTACTAAAATATTACTGTAATCCTCTGGTAGATATTTTTGCAGCAGCCCGGCAAAGCGCATAAAAGAATGATCCAGACCTTTATATATTATTTGATAATAATAGTTTGAATAGTCCTGATCAATTTTAAGTTCACTTGCTTTTATTGCCTTTTTGATAATCTTCTCTCTCAGCGCTGCTGGAAGCTGAGATGGCAATATTTTTTCTTTTCTGGCATAAATAATTAACTCTCCAAATATTTGATGAGTTAAAATACCCAGGCTCATTAAAGAAAGATAAGGGGTGATTTTTAATTCTGTATCTAACCGGACAAGATCTTCTAGATAAAAACGGTGGTAACAGTCTTTTAAGTTTTTATACTTGTAATAACTGAAATTAAAAGAACTGCCAAAATCATCATTTACAAGCTGCAGTTCTCTCTTAAAAGCAGCCGAGTTATTAACTTTAAGTTCTGTTTTTTTATTGAAATTAAATATATTATTCAAAATTTCTTTTTCACTTACATCTTTTAATCTAGATTCTTTAAACTCTAAACCATATTTTGTAATAAGTTCTTCTAAGATAACTGCTGGTGAAATATTTTGATCTTCATTTTCTACAGTAAAGATCACTGCTTTATCTGCACTGAAAAGATGACGCAGAAAATTGTATTTTTTTAAAAGTAGTTGCTTATGCTTAAGCTGCAGACCGTTATCCTGAAGCTGTTTTTCACTTAAAAATAAAAGACCGTCTTTTTTAAGGGTAAATTCTTTTTGAATACAGCTGTTGAAAAGTATTTTTTGGTGCTGCTTCTGGGCTGTGTTATCTGAGCTTAAAAATTGAACTGCATCTTCATCTGCAGCAAGAGCCAGGTTTTTAAATTTAAGGTGATTTAAAAACAATGCAAATAATCCGGCCCCCCGGTCAGAATAATAATCCTGCCAATTGGTTACAATCCCCATCTCTTCAACACTCTGAAGTTCCAGTAAACTATCATTAAATTTTTCTGTTATTTCCTGAGGCTGATCTTTTAGCAGAAAATTAAATAATTCGCTTAATAATTCAACTAAGCCAGCAGTATCTTTGATTTTTCTGATTTGCTTCAAAAAAAGTAATAATTCATCTAAGGAAGGAAGCTGCTGCTCAATTAAATCCTGATCAAGATAATAATAATCATCCCCAATCAAGTTCTTAATCTGCAGTAAGGATTCTGCATCCAGTTTAAGCCAGTCTCTAAATAGTTTCTGTCCTGTTAAAGAATACAATTCTTCAAGTTCAATTAAAATATCTGCTCCCTTTTTTCCCTGCTGATAAAGTTGATACAGACTTTCTAAAAAAATATATGCTTCAGTTTCCTGCAAACTTTTATACCTGGCCAGATCAAGTTTCTGACTTAAAATATCAGCTGTCTCAATTTTTTCAGCAGGATCAATTATTTCAGCTGCTGCATCACTTAAACTTAACTCATTTAATAGTGCAGCCAGACTTTTTAAAATAGAATTATTTTTTCTAATTTCAAATTTGTTTTTACTAATTTCGGGCAGAGTTATTTTTTTGAGCTCTAAATTATCTTCGTCAAAATCCCCTTCTTTTAACTGCAGATGCAGCTCAACATTAAAATCCTGACTTAATTCCTGCAGTAGATCTTTAAAATAAGGTGTGAAATCTAAGATATTAAAAAAATTAATGTTTTGATAATCACTCAAAAATCCAGTGTTTAAATTTTTTTCTTCTTTCAGCAAAAGCTGATCTAGATATCCGAGCTCAGCTAATTTTTTTTGATATCTGGCTTTGATTTTATTTAATCTCTGCACTCGTTCCTGCTGCCAATCTGCAAGTTCATTAAATCTCGAAAGCCTGTAATTCTGCTTTAATTTAAAATAGTCAAAAAAGCGTTGAGAAAACTGATAGATATCCTGATAACTGTCCAGCCTGAGCTCTGACTTTTCTTCTGCTGTCAGGACTGAAAATAAAATTAAAGGTAATTTTTCTTCTTTAATTACAATCTGGTCACTGCTAAAGAGCCGGTTTTTAAATTCTTTGACGGTTAAAAATAAACTCTGTTTCTGCAGAGGCTCCGGTTGATATATTCTGACTGCCTCTTTTAAATCCTGATAATTTTTAAAAAGATAGACTTCGGCTTCCTGACCGATGATTTCTTTAAATAAATCCTGCTGATACTCATAATATTTAAAGTTCACAATTATTCATCCTTATTTAAGTATTTTTACCGATAATCTCTAAGATTATTATCAAAATTGACCCTGCAGCAAAGGCTATTAAACCTGTAATTTCAAGCTGAGCCGGAAAAACCGCTGCTGCCGAACCCAGAATTAAACCGGTCAGAACTACCATGATTTTTGCCTGATGTTTTTTTAACAGATAGGAAAAAAGCCAGGCAAATACCAAAAGACCGGCTCCCATACCAAGAGCAAAAATAATTAAAGTTAAGATTTCTAAATTATTAACTGCTGCCAATATGGGATGATAAACACCCATTAAAACTAACAGGGTTCCTCCACTAATCCCCGGTAAAATCATAGCAATACTACCAAAAAAACCTGCTATAAAAAAGAGCATTAATCCCTGCGCATTTAGAAAACCCAACTGTATTTCCCGGGAGAAAAAAAGCGCCAGTACAAAAGCTAAAATCATAAAAATTAGTTTTACAAAACTAAAACTGCCTATTTTTCTATAAGTAGAATGAGCTGAAGTCACAACCAGGCCAAATAAAAAATAATTGACCAGTAATGGATTACCTGCATAAAGATCTGTGATTACAGCTGAACCGATAAAAACTCCCAGAAGAGCCCCCAGTCCAATAAATGTAAGCTTTTTAATTTTAATATCTTTAATGGCATTAATTAAAGTCTCATAAATGTTTAAAACTAAGGCAATTGTTCCCCCACTTACTCCCGGCAGAGTATTGGCCAGCCCAATTGGAATCGATTTTAAAAACAAAGCTAAATATGTATTTTTTCGTCGCAAATAAATCTTCCTTTCTCTGTCTGTTTTCTCTATATTATATATTCAAGATTACATCTTTTTTACCTTCTTTTTCCTGGTACCGGGTACCTGGAATTTATTGGAATTTCTACCTGTTCAGAAGTAAACTTTAATTTATTTTGACAGCTGCTGCTATAATTAGTATGATTAAGCTAGGAGGTCTTTAGAATGCGTAAAATTAACTTTAAAGAATATAATGAGAAAAGAAAAAAGGCAAAAATAGACATTTTAGAGATTCGAGATCAGCTTAACAAGAAAAAAACTAAAACTAAACGCAGCCGCCAACAGGATAAGCAATACTTACTTTATAAACTAGCTAAAAAAAGAAAGGAAAAAATGATTGAAAAAGTCGAAAACCACCGATATCGTTTTAAATAATTTTTGGGTTCTCAGTAAAATTAAATAAACAATCAAACTTATATTTAAATGGTGATAAAAGTTCAATATTACTAAGTATATTATATGAGGAGGTTTATTATGGACAAAATTTTTTTAAAGTCAAAAATCAATAAAATTATTAATTCTAATAAAGATAAACTATATATAAATATTGCTTTAACAGCTGTTATAACAGAGGCCTTAAAAGATATCGATATTCGCCCAATTATTGTTGGAGGCCAGGCCGTTGAATTTTATACAGCCGGTGGATACAGCACTATGGATGTTGATCTGGTGATCCCTGCTGGAATTCAAGAAATTAATTCAGTTATCAAGAAATTAGGATTTAGAAAAGAAGGAAAATACTGGACCTATGATCAGCTAGATTTTGCCCTGGAAGTTCCTGGCCCAGACCTGGCAGGTGATTATGGAAAGATAAATGAAATCGAAATTGAAGGTTTAAAAGCCTATATTATTGGGATCGAAGACATCATAATAGATAGGCTAAATAGATATAAGTTCTGGAAAGAGTATGCTGATCAGGAGTGGATAATTGGAATGATTTATTTAAACTACGATGATATTGACTGGGATTATCTTTACCAGAAATCAGAGTCTGAAAAAACTTTAGAGGAATTAAAAGAACTTAAGGAAATTGTGGATAAAAAGATAAAAAATTAGGCTCAACCACTGAATTTTTGCCAGAAGTTGAGCTTTTTTATTAATAGTTATTTTTAAGATTTATCTAGTTAAACGATACCGAGTTATTATCTAGCAATGACCTCTGTTCTGTAACCGTCTGGATCTGTTATAAAATAATAACCAGATGAATCATCACTTAAACTTTTTAAATCTCCGACTTTATACCCGGCTTCTTGATGGCGCTGATAGGATTTTTCTAAATCATCAACAACTACAGCAATATGGCTGTAGCCATTACCAATTGTGTATGGTTCTTTTCGATCGTAGTTATAGGTTAACTCCAGCTCAAAATTCTCATTCTGATCTGTTAGATAAACTAAAGTAAACTCAGCTTCCGGAAAATCTTTGCGAGAAGTCTCCTTCAGGTTCAAAGCATCTTCATAGAATTCAATTGACTTTTCTAAATCCATTACTCGAATACACGAATGAACAAAATCATAATTTTGCATTATTATCACAGCTCCTTTTAAATTTATTACTAGTTTCTATTATAATCACCTAAAATAATAATTGCAAATTAAACTAAAATCAAATTTTTATTATAAGTTAAATCCAGCTATTAAAATAATAACAGGATAAAACAAATAAGGCTCCTTCTTTAAGTATAAACAGCTTAAAAAAGAAGCCAGTAAAAGTTGAGTTATTTTTCCTTGCTGCCCGGGCGAGTAATTGGTAAATCCTGCTGACATAATTTACACTGACCTGCCTTATAGGATTTAATATTGACCGGCAGCAGCGGCTTAAAACAATAGTTAAAATCAACTTTGCCATTACTGCGATCAACAATTGAACTTAAACCAATAATTTCTACATCCAGCTCTTCTAAAACCGCCAGCACTTCTTTAACTGAGCCACCAGTTGTCACAACATCTTCTACAACTAATACTTTTTCTCCTGGTTTCAGCTCAAAACCCCTTCTAATTTTCATCTCGCCATTTTTGCGCTCACTGAAAATTGAACGTACTCCCAGCTCTTCTGCCACCGCATAGGATAAGACAACTCCGCCCAGTGCCGGTCCAATAACTACATCTATCTTTTTATCTTCCCATTTTTCTACAATCTCAGCAGCCAGAGTTGAAGCATGTTCAGGATACTGTAAAACCTTTGCACACTGCATGTAGATATCAGCATGTCGACCTGAACTTAGAACAAAATGTCCTGCCTGGATTACATCTGTTTCGACTAATAATTCTCTAATTTCCTCTTTTGTCATCTCATCCACTCCTGTTTAATAAATTTAATGAGCTGCTCCAATAATTGAACTCAAATTCTTAATTTGATGTCTGAGCATGTATTCTTTAATTTCACCGATAATTCTTGGCCCGGCCGCAGGATCAATCATATTGACTGTTCCAATTCCAACTACTGCTGCTCCAGCCAGCATAAATTCAATCACATCACTACCGCTTCGAACTCCTCCCAGACCTAAAATTGGAATATTAAGTTTTTTATAACTCTGATAGACCATCTTTACTGCTACTGGCCGCACTGCTGGCCCGGAAAGGCCGCCAAAGGTATTGGCCAAAAGTGGTTTTTGTTGATCAATATCGATTTTCATTGCCGAAAGAGTATTGATCATAGCAACTGCATCTGCTCCTGCATTTTCTGCAGCCAGAGCAGTTTCTGTGATATCAGTAATATTGGGAGTCAGTTTAACTATAAGATAGCCAGAATAAATTTCTCGTACTTTTTTAGTAATTTGATAAACTTTTTCTGGATCAGTACCGAAGATCATTCCCCCACCTTTAATATTGGGACAGGATAAATTAACTTCAATTCCGGCAAGTTCTACTCTTCCTTCTAACTTCTCTGCCAGGGTTATAAAATCCTCCTGACTGTAGCCAGAAATATTGGCCAGAATCGGAAGACTATATTTTTTTGTCTCCGGCAGAATATCAGCAATAAAACTATCCACACCTGGGTTTTCTAAACCAATAGAGTTAATAATGCCGGCCGCAGTCTCCGCTATCCGGGGTGTTTTATTCCCGGACTGGGCTTTAACTGTAATTCCCTTAGTTGTAAAAGCTCCCAGCTGATTGATATCAAAAAACTCAGCCAGCTCTTTTCCATTGCCACAGGTTCCTGAAGCAGTGATCAAGGGATTTTTCAATTTCAAATTATTCTGCTGCTGAGACTGTTGTGATTTCATTATTACTTCTAAATTTAAATTGCTTTTAGTTATATTATTATTTATCTTTTTCACCCGCTCTTTAAGCACTAAGAATTACCTCCCCCAGTCCAAATACCGGCCCTTCCACACAGGCTCTTTTATTTTTCTGATCTTGATCCCTTGTCTCACAGCTGCAGGACAAACAGACTCCAATTCCACAGCCCATTCTTTTCTCCACAGAAAGTTCGCCCCCAATATTGTTTTTCAGTGCTTCCTTTTCAACTGCTGCCAGCATTTTTTCAGGGCCGCAGGTATAAATAAAATCTGGAGTATTTTTTTCAAGATAGTTCAACCATAAAACAAGAGCCGAACCCCTGATCTCCAGTTTTTCTTCCACTGCTGCCAGGTGACATTCTACACCCAGTCCTTTAAACTTTTCTTCAAAAAATTCCAACTCTGCTTTATTTGCAGCTCCCAGGTATAATGTCTGCCTGCTGCTTTTTAATTTTTTTGCAAGGTAATATAAAGGAGCAATTCCCATTCCTCCACCGATCAAATGAATCTTTCCACCTGACTTATTTAAAGAAAAAGGAGTTCCCAGAGGGCCTAATACATCAAGCTCAGTACCATTTTCTAAATTTGAAAGAATTTTTGTTCCTTTACCAACTACTCTGTAGATAAATTCTATCTTCTTTTCTGCAGCATCGAAATCAAAAATACTAAATGGTCTTCTCAAAAGCGGGTCCTCACTACCCTCCTGGCTGACTTTGATATTAAAAAAATGTCCCGGCTCCGGATTTTGAGGCAGCTGATCATAATTTAAAACAAGCTGAAAAATTCCAGGTCCAACCTCTCTATTAGCAATTATTTTAAACATAAAAATTCCTCCTTTTTCCTATTGATATCACATCCTATTGGTACCAGGTACAAAAAGGCCTTTTTGTACCTGGTACAAGTGAATTGCTTCACTATTTTAGAACATCATTAATTTCTTTTTTCATCTTTTCGGCGGCAGCTCTTGCTGCTTTGGCATAGTTTTCTGCTCCAAAAGAAGAATATTCTTCTTTTATGTAGGCAAAATTAATTCCCCGCGATGAATTGACAACTGCTCCTCTGCCATCCTCGTCAAAACCTGCTTTTATATCTGCTGCTTCTCCACCCTGAGCACCAAAACCAGGAATCAAGAAAAATACTGAATCAAGCTGAGATCTTATTTCTTTTAATTCTTTTGGATAAGTTGCCCCAACCACTGCTGCCAGGTTGGAATATCCAGATTCACCAATATAATCTCTGCCTACTTCCTGTAGAAAATCTCCAACTGCCTGGTAAACTGTTCTACCATCATCCAGCTTAAGATCCTGCAGATCTCCTGCAGATGGATTTGAAGTTCTAAGCAGAGCAAAAGCTCCCTTCTCTTTGTTTTCTAAAAAAGGAAGAACACCATCTCTGCCTAAATAAGGGTTGATAGTAACCGCATCAGCTGCAATTTTTTTCTGTTCCAAATATGCTTCAGCATAAGCTTTAGCAGTTGAGCCAATATCATTCCTTTTTCCATCCAGCAAAATGAGCAGTCCTTTTCTCTCAGCATAGGCTATTGTCTGCCAGAGACATTCCATACCGGGTACTCCAAGTTTTTCGTAAAATGCCATCTGCGGTTTTACAACTGCTGTCATATCAGCAACTGCATCAATTAAATTCTGGTTGAATTTTAAAACTGCGGCTGTAATTTCTTTCTGATTTGACTCCAGATCTTCTATCAATTCGGGTGCCAGCACACTTTCCGGTAATAGTTCCAGATGAGGATCAAGTCCTACACAAATTCTAGAATCTTTGGCTTCAATTTTCTGCTGCAGTTGATCAATAAAGTATTTCATTTTTGCCTCCTCGGTCATCATAGACTAACTTACCACCAATAAAAGTCAGCTCATTTTTACCACTTAACTCCTGGCCGGCAAAGGGTGTATTTTT
>JASMSZ010000046.1:0-6452 GCA_041694515.1 Halanaerobium sp. | reverse complement strand
CTTTCTATACGTCTGTTTTTTACTATATCTATTCCAGTGCCAATTATCATAACATTTCCTTTCTACATCAAATTACTACTTTGAAATAAGATTCCTAATATAATTATATTAAAATTATCACCTAAATGCAAAATACTTAAGCAATTGATGCATCAATTAGGCTTTGAAATTGAATTTGCCCACCCAATGAACAAAATGACCTTCGGACAATCTGTAATATAGTAAGGTTGAATTTTGTTGATAGCGGAAATTATGACACTATAAATATTATCCACAACAAACCATCAGGTATAATTTCCTGGCTAATAAAAAAAGCCCATAAATTAAGCAGACTCTCACTTAATTTATGGGCTTTGCTTTTATGTATTGATTTATTATTCTGTTATTCCATTTCTTTATATTTAGCCAATATTTCTTTTCCCAGTTTACTCTCACTATCAATTGTAGTTATTTCTTTTAACGCCTGTTCTACACCCTTTTCAGTAATAAGCTTCTGTATTTTTTGTGACTGTTCATCTTCTTCCACATCAAAAAATAGAGCAGCAGCAATACTTTTACTCAAACCTGTGGGGGTTATATCATTCTCTACAGCTCTCAAAGCTGGTTTAACCAGTCTATCTTCCTCAGAAAGCTTACGCATTGGTTCTCTACCAACTCTTTCCACAGAATCTTTTAAAGCAGGATTCATAAATCTTTTTAATATTTTTTCAATATACTGCTCATGCTGTTCATAATCAAAATCATAAAGCTTAACTAGACTTTGACCAGACTCTTTCAGGGCTGATTTAACAATGTCATAAATTTTATCATCCTTTACTGCCTGATGAATATACTGATAGTCATAATAAAAACCAAGATAGGCTGCAGCAGCATGACCTGTATTTAAAGTATAGATTTTTCTTTCCACAAAAGCTAATAAATTATCACTCGGTGTCATTCCTTCTATAATTGGTATTTTCCCTTTAAATTGAGTTTTATCTACAATCCACTCTTTAAAAGGCTCTACCTTCACTTCCAGTCTGTCCTCATTCTCCTGGGGAGGAACAATTCTATCAACAGCTGAATCCACAAATCCAATCTGCTTTTCTACCTTTTTTTCTTCTTCCTTAGTTAAAAATTTATAAACCACTTTTTTAAGTTTACTGGTTGCTCGAACAGCATTTTCACAGGCTATAATATTTAATTTTTGGTTTGAACCCTCTGCTATTCTCAATTTAATGCCTTCTGCAATAACCTCAGCCAGATGCTTAAGGTTGTTGACCCCAACTGCTGTAGTAATCAGATCAGCATCTTTGATTTCTTCAGCAGCCTGATAAGTTTTATTACTTAAAATTCCTCTTACATTATCTACCTGATAATGTTTTTCTTTTTCCTGTCCAACTTCTAAAACTAGGTATGAATTTTTTTTGTTTAATTCAGCAATGATTTCCTGATCAATATCTGCAAAAACTACTTCATAGTCTGATAAATTTAATAGCAGTCCAATAAACCCTCGACCAATATTTCCAGCTCCAAAATGCAAAGCTTTTTTCATTCTCTCACCTTCTTCCGAAATTTTAGACTTAAAGTAACTTTTCTAAGACAATTTTTTTATCATCAGTCTTTGTTAGGGCCTCAGTTTTTTGCTCATCCTGAAGTATAGTCGCCAGATTCTGCAATATCTGCAGGTGTTCATCACCTTTGCCTGCTATTCCGATTACTATATAGGCTGTATTACCATCACCAAAATCAACACCCTCAGGAATCTGGACAAAGGAAAGTCCGGTCTTTTTAATATATTTTTTTGCTTTATTGGTTCCATGCGGAATTGCCACCCCATTCCCCATAAAAGTAGAGACATCTTTCTCTCTTTCCTGCATTGCCTCCAGATAATCCTCTTCCACATAACCATTTTTATAGAGTAAGTCCCCTGCGATCTTTACGGCTTCTTCCTTATTAGAAACCTGTACTCCCAATTTAATTAAATCCTCAGTCATTATCTTATTTTCCTTTTTCTTAAAAAAATCTGAAAATCCCATTTTATATCCCTCTCTTTCTTAAATTAAACTTAGTTTTTATTCTAAATTGAACATTTTACTTTGTAGTCATAAAATCATTAAAATAAGTTGACATCAATTCTTTAAAATATTTAAGAAATTCTTCTCGTGAACCACGACGAATTATTTGACTAAAATTTTCATTTTCAATTATAGATGAACTGAATTTACTCAGAAGATTAATTTCTTCTTTAAGCATTTCTTTAGGAGCCAGCAGAACAATAATCCGATTTACATTTTCTTTATTTTTAATATTTTTTACTTTAAGAGTCTTCTTGAGTTTGACCAGAGAGATAAAAGGATAATCAACACCTTCACTCCTGCCATGAAGTAAGGCAAGCTGCATTTCCGGAATAATAGTGGCTCCCTTTTTTTCTCTATCTACAAGAGCCTGATAAACTTTTGTAAAGTCAAAACTTTTGGGTAAATACTCAGCACTGCATATTTTTTGAAAAATTTCTTCATAATTATATAATTTGTCAAATTCAATTATTTTGAATTCCCTAATTAACTTAAGAATATCTTTAGATAATCTGCCCACTAATTCCAGATTTTCTTCAAAGCTTTCAGCTTCAACAGCAATATTTTTTGTTCTTTTCTTCTGTGCTTTGTTAATATTTATTTGTTTAATTTTATTATTTATTTTTCTAATATCCTCTTTAACTAAAACCGGAGAAACAACAACTGTTCTCTCTGAATATTTATCCAGGGTTACAGTAGAAATAATAAGATCAATCTGATTATTATCTAAATACTCTTCAATATTTAAAGCAGAAGTTTCAGCCACAATTTCTAAATTAGAAAGAGTTTTTTTGAGGCGGGCAGCCAGTATACGGGAGCTTCCGATCCCACTGGAACAAACTACTAAAATATTTATCTTAGAAAAATAAAAATCAGCATTTTCTAAAGCAGAAGCAATATGCATTGTTAAATAACCAATTTCAGAATCTGGAATCTCACAGTCAAGTTCCTCAGCCAGCACTTCTGCAGCTTCTTTAGTAATCTTAAAAATATCATTATACTCTCGTTTTAAATCATTTAAGATAGGATTTCTTATTTCCATCCCCATTTTCAGCCTGGATACTGCCGGTTCTAAATGAGTAGTTAAACCGGAAATCAAATTATAATCATCGGCCAATTTTACATTTAATTTGTTTTCTACCTCTCTGACCAGCATCCTGGCCAATTTTATCGCTTCTAATTCGTCATCTGCCAGCGGCTTTTCTATCATTTCAATATTTTTTCTTATTTTTGCACCTTTTAAATGCATTGTAATAAAAGCTTTTTCGTCTTCAGGAATTGTCAGATCAAAAATATTTTCCAGTTTATCTGCAATTTTTTCCGCCAGTGTATATTCTTTAGTTTTTTTTAATTTATTCAGTTTTGCTGATTCTATAGAAATTTCTTCATTATTTTTCAGTCTTTTAATTGCCAGAGCCAGATGAATTAATAAACCAATATAGGAACTGTTAACCATCTGAAAATCATTCTGTTTTAATATTTGATTAATACTTTTTTCAATCTTATTGGAGGTCTCATAACTAATAAAGTTTAAAATATCAAGTTTAGTTTTAGAAATTTCTGTTTCATTTCCACTTTTATTAATATCACTATCAACATTGTTACGAATTATATCTAATACTTTTTCCTCACCAAAATCCTCATATAAAAAATCAATTACTGCTCGCCTGAATTTTTCTTCTGAACCCTCCAGAAACACTCCTATTCCCTGTTTTCTATTAAGCTCAAGTCCTCTTTTTTTAAACCATTCTGCCACTTTATTGAGATCATAACTAATCGTAGCTTCCGTTACAGCCAGCTGATGAGCCAGAGCTGTTAATTTTTGAAAACGGTCTGAAAAGATAAACTGCTTTATTATATATCTTTTTCTACCTACCGGAGAATATTCCGAGACTGAATCTTTCTCATTCAACTTTTTTTGATACTGTTTAAGACTTTCTTCCTGACCAGTAGCTGTAATTCCTACACTCGGTTTAGAAACAATATTTAAATCAGAATCTTTAAATGCTTTTTTTAAAGATGCCATTTCTCTAGAAATAGTTCTTTCACTAACGCCAAGCTCATTGGCCAGTTCTTTTACAGTAAGAAAATTATTCCTATTAATTAAAATTTTTAGTATCTTTTTTTCCCGAGAAGTTAAATTATCGATTTTCATATTTTACCTCTTCCTCGATCAGAACAATAGATTTTGGATGAATTAAATATATTCTGCTAAAATATAAATTGAAAACAAATAAAGTGGCAGCTGCCACTTTATTTGTCTGTCATTTTACTTTTGATTCTTTTTTAATCTTTCTACTAATTCATCATAGACAGGACTTCCCATAAAGTTTTCGATAATTAAAAACTCTGTATCAGGAACCCGTTTTTTTGCTCTTTCTAATAAAGAACCGTGAAGCAGAACAATATCACTATCTTTAGGTATTTCGTCAATAGAAGAATTATCAACTTTAATGTCAAGTCCCGCATCCTGAATTTTATTTCTTAATTGAGTTGCTGCCATAGCACTTGATCCCATACCAGCATCACAGGCTACAATAATTTTATTTATTTCTTCTGTACTTTCACTTATTTGATCGGATACTGAAGACTTTTTTCCTTTCAAATCTTCCATCTGAGATGTAGCTGCTCCCAGGTCACCTGTTTCTTCAGGATGAGATGTTGTTTTTAAGATTACCCAACCTACGCCAAAGGAAACAAGAGCAGATAAAAAGATACCTGACAGTACCGGAATAAAGCTGCCGGGAGGAGTCATTGCCATTTCAGCAAAAATACTGCCTGGGGAAGGAGTTGCTACAAGTCCGGCTCCGGTTACTACAAAAGTAAATACTCCAGTCATTCCACCTGCTATTACAGATAAAATCATACTCGGCTTCATTAAAACATAAGGGAAATATATTTCGTGAATCCCTCCGAAAAAGTGAATAATAATTGCACCAGGTGCTGTTGATTTAGCATTCCCTTTACCGGCAACCCAGTAAGCCAGCAAAAGTCCCAGTCCTGGACCAGGATTTGTTTCCAGCAAAAACATAATTGATTTACCCATTTCTTCTACCTGCTGGACACCAATTGGAGCTAAAACACCGTGATTAAGTGCATTATTTAAAAATAATACTTTTGCAGGTTCAATAATTATAGAAACTAAAGGTAATAAACCAGCATTAACTATCCATTCAACCCCAAGTCTTAAAATCTCATTTAAGGCAGAAACGGTTGGACCAATTACAACATAGGCCAGTAAAGTTAATAACATTCCAATAATTCCAGAAGAAAAATTATTGACTAACATTTCAAAACCGGCTTTGATTTTACCTTCTACGGCCTGATCAAATTTCTGAATTGTCCATCCACCAATAGGTCCCATTACCATAGCTCCTAAAAACATAGGAACATTAGCACCAACAATAGTACCCATTGTAGCTACTGCACCAACAACCCCACCTCTTCTACCACTGACAAGTTTACCTCCTGTATAACCAATCAACAGTGGTAATAAATAGTTGATCATTGGTCCAACTAAAGATGCAAATCCTTCATTTGGGATCCAGCCATCTGGAATAAATAATGCAGTAATCAAACCCCAGGCGATAAAGGCACCGATATTAGGCATGATCATCCCACTCAAAAATCGACCAAAACTCTGAATTTTCTCTCTCATAATCTCACTCCCTGTTTTAGTATAAATAATTAAATTTATTATTAGAACCTCTTAACTTAAGTTAATGATACTACTGCTAATTAGAAAATACAAGAATATCAATTTAATATTCTGGCTGTATAACTTACCGCCATTTTTTAATAAAGACTTCTAATTAGAAAAACCGGAACACTAATTTGGTTTCAAACCTTAACTAGAGTTCCGGCTAACTACAATCATATTATCCTAAAGTATATATATTCTAAGCTATCTTTATACTATTCTACAGTCACACTTTTGGCCAGATTACGAGGCTGATCTATCGCACATTCTCTCTCAACCGCTACATAATATGCCAGCAGCTGCAGAGGAACTGTAGAAAGAATACCTGTCAATAATTCGTGAGTGGCAGGAATTTCAAATTTAAAGTCAATATCATCCAGATCTTTTTCTCCCTCAGTTACTACCGCAGTCACAACACCATCTCTTGCTTTAACTTCTTTGATATTACTCAAAGTTTTATCAATAACATCCGGTTGAGTGGCAACTGCAATAACTGGTACACCTTCTTCGACCAGGGCCAGAGTTCCATGTTTTAGTTCACCAGCTGGATATGATTCTGCATGGATATAAGAGATTTCCTTAAGTTTAAGTGAAGCTTCCTCAACTACAGCATTATCTAAACCGCGGCCTATATAAAATATATTCTCCCGTTCAGCATAATTACCGATCTGAGCTTTAATCTCTGCTTCATTTTT
>JASMSZ010000045.1:0-3200 GCA_041694515.1 Halanaerobium sp. | reverse complement strand
CGTGAACATAAATGCACATAAATAAACATAAACAAAAAATCACTATAATTCTCTTCTGCCCTCTAAAGCCTTAGATAAGGTTACCTCATCTGCATATTCTAAGTCACCGCCGACAGGAATACCATGAGCGATTCGGGTTACTTTTACTCCCAGCGGTTTAATCAACTTAGCAAGGTACATTGCAGTAGCATCACCTTCTGCATTGGGATCAGTAGCTACAATAACCTCCTGGACATGATCTTTTTCCAGACGGGGAATCAAAGAACGTATTTTTATTTCATCAGGACCAATCCCATCCATCGGTGAGATAGCGCCGTGCAGCACATGGTAGAGACCGTTGTATTCTCCGGTTTTTTCCATCGCCACTACATCCCGGGGGCTTTCCACCACACAGATCGAAGTTCTGTCCCGCTCCTCAGACTGACAGAAAGTACAGGTCTCTCCCTCGGTCAAATGGTTGCAGTTAGAACAATAATTAATCTTTTCGCGAGCCTCAATTAAAGCTTCTGACAGGGTTTTTACATCATTTTTGGGCTGACCCAGTATATAAAAAGAAAGACGGCGAGCAGTTTTAGGCCCGATACCGGGCAGTTTACTGAGCTCGCCGATCAATTTCCCCATTGGTTT
Organism: Halanaerobium sp.; assembly: GCA_041694515.1. Classification (GTDB taxonomy): domain Bacteria; phylum Bacillota; class Halanaerobiia; order Halanaerobiales; family Halanaerobiaceae; genus Halanaerobium. The sequence goes on along the minus strand of JASMSZ010000045.1, from coordinate 2,573 downwards.
AGGATATGGATTCATTAGGGCATCCCTGGTAGATTCATACCACCAGTTACTTTACCCATTTCATCATTTACCATTTCCTGCATTTCGCGCATACCCTGATTAACAGCTGCCAGTACTAAGTCTTCCAGCATTTCTACATCATCTGGATCAACTACTTCAGGATCAATCTGCAGATCAACAACTTCCTGCTTACCATTAACTACTACTTTAACAGCTCCACCACCTGCAGTTGCCTCAAGTGTCTTGTCTTCCAGCTCTTCCTGCATCTTGGCCATCTTGGCCTGCATCTTCTGTGCCTGTTTCATCATTTTTTGCATATTCATTTTAATTTCCTCCTCTATTTTCTAAAATTGATTGGTCAACCTCTATAATCTCACCAGAAAAAATTCTGGCTAAAGCTTCTATATCCAAATCACCGGCCGGCTCAGATTTTTGTTCTTTTTCCTGAGAAGCTGGTTTTTCAGCTTCTGATTCATTTTCTTCCTGTTTATTATTTTTTGAAAATTCGTCTGCCCGGTCCGTCTTAAAACTGTGATTTAGGCTGTTTTTATTCTGTTTCTGCTGCCCTGAAACCGGACTGCTGTCTTCAACTAAATCCAGTCCATCATTTTGAGCAGCTTGATCAGCCTGTTCAGCAGAGTCATTCTCTGCCGACTGCTCAATTATTTTTTTTTTAGATCCAATTTGAAATTCCAGTTCAACTGACTCATTTAAAACATTTCTTAAAACTCGAGCAATTAAAGCCTGATTAGTAACAGCTCCCTTGTAGTGGAATGTTTTATCTTTTGGAAAAGCAATAACTATTGTTTTTCCTTCCACTGCTGCGGGAGAACCTTCTCTTAAAAGTGCCTGCACCGAAATATCAAGCTGACGGATTTCCTTTAAAACCCGGGCCCAGCTTTCTTTAACCTGGCTCAGGCTAACAGCAGATCCAGCGGCTGCTGTATTTTGCTGTTTAGCTTCTTCAGCATTACTGCCAGCACTTTTTTGAGTATTCTTTTCTGATACATTTTTTTCTTTGTGAACAGGCTCTATCTGTTTTTCAGGCTGCCTGTTTTTTGAAACAGATTGATCAGATTTTGAAGATTTATCAGCCTCAGCAGCTGATTTCTCAAGCTCAAGTCCACTTTTAAACTCAGAACTATCTTTATTAGTCAGGAAATTATCCAGTTTGAATTCCAGTTCCGAAAGTCTAGCTTCCAGAGAACTGCCGCTGCTCCCCTTACTACTTAATTTTATAACACTTATCTCCAATTGTAAACGGGGTCTGGCACTTGAGCGTAATTTATCTTTTAAAGATGCAAATTCATCAATAATATTTGTTATCTTTTTGGTACTTAAATTGGCAGCTGCAGAAGCAATTTCTTCTAGATAACTGCGGGAATATTCGAGAATTCCAGAATCAATACCGCATTCTTTGATTAAAAGTAATTCGCGGCAGTATTCTATCAATTCATCACTAAATCTTTCTATACCCAGTCCTGATTCGAGCTGTTTATTTAATAATTCTAAAGCAGGCTGGCTTTCTCTGTTACTTAAATGAAGTAAAAATTCTTTTAAATCTGATTTATCAATTCTTCCCAGCATCCGCGATACTTCTTCGAGACTGAGCTGACCATCACTAAAAGAAATGGCCTGGTCTAAAAGGCTGATTGCATCTCTCATTCCCCCGCGCGCACTGCGGGCTAAAATATCAAGAGCTTCTTTGTCAATCTCATAACCTTCAGAATCAGCAATATATTTTAATCGTTTTTTAAGATTAGTTAAAGTTAATAAGGTGAAATCAAAGCGCTGACAGCGGGACATAATTGTGGTAATCACATCATGGGGCTCGGTAGTTGCCAGGATAAAAACAACACTTTCGGGCGGCTCTTCTAAAGTTTTTAAAAGAGCATTAAAGGCTCCTTTGGTCAGCATATGCACTTCATCTATAATATATACCTTATATTTGCCTTCACCTGGATAAAACTTGACCTTTTCTCTCAATTCTCTAATTTCGTCAATACCGCGATTAGAAGCAGCATCAATTTCAATCACATCAAGAGAGTTACCCTTTTCTATCCGCTGACAGGAATTACATTCACCACAGGGTTCGAAATCCGGAGACGGATTGGCACAATTAAGTGACTTGGCAAAAACTTTTGCTGTCGAAGTTTTTCCTGTTCCCCTGGGACCAGCAAAGAGATAGGCATGAGCTACCCTATCATTTTTTAGGGCATTTTTTAAAGTCTGTTTAACCTGATCCTGACCGATCAGATCATTAAAGTTTTCTGGCCTGTATTTTCGATAAAGAGAGAGAAAGGACATTTTTTTCACCTCAAAAAATAGTATTATATAACAAAAACACCCTATTCCGGGTGTTTTAAAAAAGTGACCGCACACCGTGTTTCGAAGATTTTCTCCCAGGCGTTACCCTGACAGTTGGCTCGAACCAGGCACCCTCGCGGCACATGAAGCGACTTGCTTACCGCTGCTTCCTCCCGGACCTGACGGGGTTCACAAGACTTCATTGCGCGAGACCCAATTGTCAACACTACTTATCAGGGCCAGACCCTGAAAGAAAAAATTCTCAG
>JASMSZ010000044.1:0-46265 GCA_041694515.1 Halanaerobium sp. | reverse complement strand
TCCCAGTCTTTGGCTAATTCAGGTTCATATTCTGTAGTGATTCCGTTTCGGGTGACTAAGCCTTCAAAAATATAACCATCAGTAATTGTTGATGATGATGTTTCTTTGGCAATAATAGTATTAAATGTTTTTGGATCTCCAAGCAGTGTAGAAATTAGCATACCTCCATGATTACCCTGTTCTTTTTCTGAAACCCAGGGATCTTTTAATTCAACTGCTGCTGTACTTAGACTAAAAACAAAAATCATTAATAATAAAATGGTAATAATTTTTTTGTTCATTTTAATCTACTCCCTTCTTTAAAGCTCTTATTAAGAACATATTCTAGTTAAAAGCAGCGAATCCTGCAAATAATAAAGTATACAGTTATTTTTATTGTTTTTAAGATTTAATTCAAACAAGGAATATTTCTATTAATATAGAATATAAGTAATAGAAGTATTAAAGTATAAAAGATATTTTTAATGTCAAAATTTGTTATAATAAGATATGTAAAATTTTCAAGGAGGCGATATTTTGAAAGCTTTTAAAGCATATGATATTCGAGGTGTTTATAATAAAGATTTTAATAAGGAAGATGTATATAAAATAGGGTTTTTTCTGCCGGAACTGCTGGCCGCAGATAAGGTCCTGGTTGGTTATGATGATCGGGAGTCAACGCCAGAAGTTTTTGAAGCTTTAGCAGCCGGTATTACTGATCGGGGTGCAGATGTTTATAAAATTGGTTATGCCACAACTCCGATGGTTTATTATGGTACAGCCAAACATGGATATAAGGCTTCGGTAATGATTACAGCTTCTCATAATCCACCGGAATACAATGGATTAAAGATTTCACGCGAAAATGCCCTGCCGGTTGGTTATGATTCTGGACTTAAGGAATTAGAAGAGATGATTGAAAATCAGGAAGTAGAGCCTGTAGGTAAAAATAAAAAAGGTGATATTTTAGAGCATGATTTAAGAGAAGAATACATTGAATTTCAGAAATCATACTTACCTGATCTTTCAGACTTAGATCTTTCCATTGATGTTTCTAATGGTATGGTGGCAATTTTAACTGATGCTATTTTTGGTGACCAGCCTCATTATCTCTATAATGAACTTGATGGGACTTTCCCCAATCATGAAGCAAATCCCTTGGAGGCAGAAAATAGAGAGGATTTAAAAAAATTATTACTGGAAAAAGGTTCTGATCTCGGATTAATTTTTGATGGTGATGGTGATCGGGTAATGTTCCTGGATGAAAAAGGCAGCTTTATTTCACCTGATTTAATTGTGGCACTACTGGCCGAATATTATATTAATGCAGGTAAGGGTAAAAATATTTTATATGATATTCGTACTTCCTGGTCTGTTAAAGAGCATATAGAAGAACTTGGTGGTAAAACCCATATGTGGAAGGTAGGCCATGCCTATGCTAAACTCAAACTGAGAGAAATAGATGGTATTTGTGGGGGAGAACTTGCCGGCCATTATTATTATAAAGACTTTTTCTACTGTGATTCCGGTATGTTGACTGCTCTGGTTGTTTTAAATGTGGTGGCCAGACTAAAAAAAGAAGGGAAAACTATCTCCGAATATATTGCTGAACTTGATAGATATGCGACTTCGGGAGAGGTTAATTTTAAGATTGAAAATAAAATAGAGGTTATGGAAAGACTTAAAGATTATTTCTTTGCTCAGAGAAAACCAGAAGAATTTTATGATTTTGATGGCTATCGTTTAGAATATAAAGACTGGTGGTTTAATGTCAGACCATCTAATACAGAGCCCTATTTAAGGCTGGTTGTGGAAGCAGAGAATCAAAAGTTACTGGATGAGAAATTAGAAGAAATCAGAAAAGTAATGGATGTTGAATAATTGCACCTTCAAAATTAGATTTTAAATAGAGATTTTTTATAGAAAGGAGCGGGTTTTATGAATATTCCTGTTAAAAAGTGGTATGAAGCTGTGCAGACTCGTTATTCTCAGCAAAAGTATATGTCAAAAGAGATAAAAGAGTTTACTCGAAAAGCTTTAGAAAAGAAATTTGAAGAATTAAATGATGTTTATCCAGAGGTTAGAGTAGAAATCTTCCATCAATCAATCAAAGAGATTCTGCCTGCTTTAAAAGGTAAATATGGTAATTTTACTGATTCACCGGCATTTATGGTTTTTATCATCAAAGATAAAGGAGAACACCGCTGGACAAAAATGGGTTATATTGGAGAAGCAGCTATTCTAGAAGCTACAGCTTTAGGACTCGGAACCTGCTGGATTGGAGCTCGATATATAGAAGATCGCTCAAATCTTAATCTCAACTTAAAGATGGGAGAACATCTGGCTGCTGTTAGTCCGATAGGATATTCATCAGAAAATTATAGTCTAACCCGACATTTTGTATCTAAACTTTTTCCACATCGTGATCGTAAAGATGTCAGAGAACTCTGTCCTGATGGCTATAATGATGACTGGCCAGGCTGGGTAAAAAATGCAATAAAAATGGGAAGTTTTGCTCCTTCCAGACTGAACAGACAGCCCTGGCGCTTTTACTATGGAGAAGGGAAACTGATTGTAGACTCTGTGGGAGAACCCTCAGCCTATAAAAGGCTGGAGTGCGGGATTGCATTACTGCATGTAGAAATTGGGGCACTGGATGGTGGAACTTCAGGCAGAGTAGAATTTGGTGGTCTGGGACTTGGGACTTTTATTAGTGAAGAATAATTAATTCACAGCTTAAATTAAAAGGATTTTACTATTATGTCTTGAATATATTATAGTGAGATAGAATAAAATACTTTAGACTTAACTATAATTAAATTGGAGGTAAAAAAATGAAGTATAGAAAAATGGGAAATCTTGACGTAGAAGTTTCAGCTCTCGGTTTTGGAGCAATGCGTCTACCAATAATTGATGATGATTCGGCCAATATTGATCAAGAAGAAGCAATCAAGATGATTCGTTATGGAATTGATAATGGAATTAATTATGTTGACACAGCCTGGCCCTATCATCAGGGAGAAAGCGAAAATGTTGTGGGCAGGGCTTTAAAAGATGGCTACAGAGAAAAGGTTTATCTGGCAACTAAGTTACCGGTCTGGGAATGTGAGTCTAAAGAAGATCTGGATAAATATTTAGATAAACAGCTGGAAAAACTGCAGGTAGAAAAAATTGACTTTTACCTGCTGCATGCATTAAATGCAGAGCGCTGGCAGAAGATTAAGGAGCTTGATATTTTAAAATGGGGAGAAAAGAAAAAAGAAGAAGGTAAGATTGAGTACTTGGGTTTCTCTTTCCATGACAGTCCAGAAGTTTTTAATACAATACTTGACGGCTATGACTGGGATTTCTGTCAGATTCAGTATAATTATCTGGATACCGAATATCAGGCTGGTAAAGCTGGTCTTCAAAAAGCCCATGATAAAGGGATGGGAGTTGTAATTATGGAGCCTATCCGCGGCGGTTGGTTGGCCCAGGAACCACCACAATCTGCAAAAGAATTGTTTGAATCAGAAAATCCGGAGAGAACTCCTGTAGAATGGGCTCTGCACTGGGTCTGGAGTCAAAAAGAGCCGGGAGTTGTACTCAGTGGAATGAGCAATATGCAGCAGCTTAAAGAAAATCTGGAGACAGCTTCTGAGTCAGAAGTTGGTCTTTTAAGTGAGTCTGAGTTTGAAATGATGGAAAAAGCAGCAGAGGAAATGAGAGGCCCTATTACCTGTACCCGCTGCGAATATTGTCTTCCCTGTCCTGAAGGAGTTAATATTCCTGAAAATTTCCACCTCTTTAATCAGGCAAAACTGCTTGATAAGGGAGAAGAAATGGCAGAGAAGTACTTTGAGCTGGACGAAACAGCCAGAGCCAGTAACTGTGTAGAGTGTGGTCAGTGTGAAACTCAGTGTCCTCAAAATTTGAGTATTATTGAATTATTAAAAGAAGTGGATCAATATTTTAAGGAAAGTGCTTAAATGAAATTATTTAAAAATAAAAATTAATGATCTAATAAAAAGAAAAAAGTAAGTTTTTACTGACCCGGCAGAATAAAATTTTTCTGACGGGTTTTTTTCTTATTAAGTAATTTATGGTATAATAAAATTGCTTAATAGGAGTTGATCAAATGCAAACTAAAAAAGTAAAATTAATATATAATCCAGCAGCTGGAGATAAATCTTTTAATTCTTATTTAGATAAATTTTTAAAGCAGTTTCAGTCTGCCGGATTTAAAGTAGATATTTATAGAAGTATGGAGCCAGGTGATTTTGAAGCCGGTCTTGAAAATATTGATCAAAGTTTTGAGGCTGTAGTTGTTGCAGGAGGGGACGGCTCTGCCAGTGAGATAGTCGATTTGCTGCAGAAAAAGAATATTGACCTTCCCCTGGGGATAATTCCAGCTGGAACGGCCAATGACTTTGCCACTTTTCTCGGAATGACTAAAAATATTGAAAATAGTGTTAAAAGAATTTTAGACTGGAATATCAAAGAAATTGATATAGGTAAAGTTAATGACAGATATTTTTTAAATGTCTGTGTGGGAGGTATTATCTCACAGATAGCTCATGGAACAGAAACAGAAATGAAAAATCGTCTAGGTAAAGTAGCCTACTATCTCCAGGGTTTAAAAGAACTGCCCAATATTAAAGCAATGAAATTAGAAATTGAGACTTCTCAAAAAGTTATAGAAGGTGATTTTTTAGGTTTTTTCATTTTTAACAGCAAAGATGCTGGAGGGTTTAAAAACATTGCCCGACTGGCTTCTATAGATGATGGTTTATTTGATCTCCTTGCAGTTAAAACAGGAAATATCTTAAAATTAAGTTCTGCAGCTGCAGATTTATTTAATGGTAAGGAAATAAAAAATGAAAACTTAATTTATCTGCAGGATAGTTATTTTAAGATTACTATAAAAAATGATAAAACAGCACAGCATTGTGATATTGATGGAGAGAAAGGGCCGGCTTTCCCCCTGGAAATAGAGCTGATACCCTCGGCTCAAAAAGTTTTTACAGCATAATCGTCATTAATGCAGGAAATATGATTAAAATCTCTAATTATATATGTAAGCTAATAATTTTACCCTGCTGCCAGGTAAGGCCTCTCTGAAAGTATGGAGGGGTTTTTGCCATTTCATTCAGTAATAATCTATTCATAATAAAGGAGAACTAATAATGACTAAGAAAATTTTATTAATATTTTTATTAACAATATTAATTTTTTCAGCTGCTGTTCAGGCAGAGAAGGAAATTGAATTCTGGACTATTAATTTAAGTCCCAGGTTTGATGATTATTTTATTAAAAAGATAGAAGAATTTGAGAATAAAAATCCTGAAATAAAAATTAACTGGGAGGATATTAATTTTTCCAGTATTAATCAGCAGCTGCGCTATCGAATAGCAGAAGGGAATATACCGGAAGTAGTTAATCTTTCTCCTCAATTAATGGCTTCCTTACTGGAAGAGGAATTATTATTTCCAATTTCAACATTAGACAAAGATTTTAGTCAGTATTACTATTCCCTTTTTTGGGAAAATGGTTATTATAAGGGCGGTTATTATGCTTTCCCCTGGTATGTAAGTTCAAAATTGATGGCTTTCAATCAGGAAATTTTTAAAATAGCAGGAGTTAATCCTCAAAATATTCCTAAAAATCAGGAAGAGTTTTTTAAGTTAGCAGAACAAATCACTGCTGAAACTGGAGTATATGCGCTAATGCCTCAGATAAAAATCCAGCATGAGTTTATAGAAGCTGGAATAAAATTATTTAAAAATGAGGATCAACGGAATAAAGCTGCTTTTAATACAGAAAAAGCAGAGGCAGTTATCAATAGATATCAAAATCTAGCAGAAAAGGGAGTAATCCCAAAAGATACACTAAGCTCTGGTTTTAATATTGCTCTGGAACGCTATAAAAAAAATGATTTAGCAATTTTATTGACTGCCCCACAATTTTTAAAAGAAATTGAGAATGAATCTGATTATTTAAGAGATGTGACAGCTCTTTCAATTATTCCAGCAGCTGAAGAAGGAGTAATCAATGCAGCTTTAATGAATTTAGTGATTCCTAAAGGAGCCAGCTACAAAAACGAGGCGGCAGAGTTTGCTCACTTTATAACTTCTGCTGAGGCCCAGGCGGAATTCTCCGAAAAAGCTTCTGTCTTATCTTCAGCAGTTATCTCTGAGCAGGAAAATAATATTGAAAAAGAAGAAATAATAACAGGAACAGTTTCAAGGAAAGCGCTAGAAGCTGAGGCGCAAAAAATCTTGCAGGCACAGTTATCTCGCAATAAAGATCTAACTTTAATCCATCCTCAGGCGGACAGACTGATTAGAGTAATGGATGAACAGTTTGCCAGAGCCTTTGCAGGTAAAATATCTGCCAGAGATGCCTTGAATATTATGGAAGAAAAGTGGAATCAGATTTTAGCAGAGGAGAAAAATAATGATTAAAAAAATAACGATAAAAAAAATAAACTTAGTTATTTTACTGATTTTTTCAATAGTAATTTTTTATTCTTTAAGTACAGCAGCTTATTATCATCCTAATAATTATCGTAAATCATTATTAAAAATCCGGGATGTCGAGAGATCTTTAAATAAATTAAACAATAATCTGCTTAAAGCTGAGTCGGAATTTAGAATTATAGCAGAGTCAGATATTGAATCAAGACTGAAAAATTTAAATGGTTTATATCAGCAGCAGCTCAAAGCTTATCAGAATAAAGAAGATCAACAGGTAGTTGAGTTAGCAGCAAAAATTATTAATAATTCAAATCAAATTAACTTAGAGACTATTGAGTCAAAACCAGTACAGATGAGAGCTTTCTGGCTTGACAGCGGTACTTATGCAAAAAAAGGTGGCAGAGCAGGAGTTCAGGATTTTTTGGACAGAGCTGCTGCAGCTAATTTTAATGTTATTTTTCCGGAAACTTTTTATAAAGGTTTATCAATTATTCCTGATAACAATTTATTTACTCAGGACCCCCGCTTTAGCAGCTGGGAAGGTGATCCTTTAGCAATTCTGATTGAGGAAGCAAAAAAAAGAAATATAGAAGTACATCCCTGGGTCTGGGTTTTTAATGAAAACACCAGCGGCAGTCCTGGAAGAATTTTAACTGAAAATCCTGACTGGGCCAATAAAAATAAAGAAGGAGAAATTGTTAGTTATCATAATTCTACCTGGCTCTCACCAGCTCGGGCTGAGGTAAAGAATTTTTTGCAGCAGAGATATATTTATTTAGTTAAAAACTATGATCTTGACGGTATCAATTTAGACTATATTCGTTTTCCCGAAGAATACAGGGGAAGTTTTGGTTATGATCAGGCTGGTGTAGATAGATTTAAAGATGAATATGGGATCGATCCTTTTGAAATTAAAAGTGGAAGTTCTAATTTTTCTCTCTGGAATAAATATCGAGAAAATTTAATTACAGAAATGGTTAAAGAGACCTCTGAGAAGCTTAAAGCTATTGATTCGGAATTATTAATTTCAGCAGATGTAATTCCTGGCAGAGAAGAAGCTCGTTACCGCGCACTACAGAATTGGTCTCGCTGGCTTGAGGAAGGTTATTTAGATTTTGTTTTACCAATGACTTATACAGAAAATTTATTTTCTGAGCTGAGCAGCTGGATTCGGGAAGATCGTCAGCAAATTTCTAAACCATTATATGCTGGAATTTCTGTTTTTAAGCTAACTTCAGATCAGGTAATCCAACAGATAAAGGAAATAAATCAAATTAATCCGAATGGACTTTCTTTATTTGCAGCAGCTCATTTAACAGAAAAAGATTTACAGGGTCTTGCTCAGGGAGTTTTTTCCACTCCAGCAGTTCTTCCCCATCGAGATAAAGAGAAATCATTAAAAAAAATCCAGAATTTTATTTTAAAAAGATTAAATATTATCAAAGAGTCAGGGAAAATAAAAAATAAAGATTTAATAAAAATTAGAAGTCATTTGAGTCAAATTATAGAAAACAACCCCAGAGACGAATTGAATTTTAGTGGTTTTTTAAAGAATAGTAATTTAAATCTTTCCCCTGTAGTAGAAAAAGTACTTAAAGCTGATTTTAATTATCTAAAGACAATTTTAAAACTTTATTGAATTTCCATAATTTACGAGAGGTGATAAATATGAAAAGTTCTTTTACAGTTGGGCATTTATTCGGCATACCAGTTAAAATACATGTTAGTTTATTGATCATCCTGCCTTTTTTTGCCTGGGCTTTTGGCAGTAATATTATTTATCTGACAGAAAATACTGATATTGCCAGGCGGCAGCTGCTTTTAAACCCCTATCTACTTGGTTTTATTATGGCTGTTATACTTTTTATCAGTATTTTACTTCACGAATTGGCTCATTCACTTGTAGCCAGAACCAAAGATGTAGAAACTACTGATATTACTTTGATGTTATTTGGTGGACTGGCCAATATCGAAGAAATTTCTAAAGATCCAAAAGATGAGATAAAAATTGCTGCCAGTGGACCATTAACCAGTCTGGTACTTGGGTTAATTTTTTACTTTGTAGGAACTTATGCTCCAAATTTCATTTTAGAAGATCTTCGTTTAGTAATTGTATATAGTGGACAATTAAATATTTTTCTAGCTATTTTCAATCTTTTACCGGCTTTTCCTTCAGATGGTGGACGTATTTTAAGAGCATTGATTGCCCAGAGAACTTCTTTTAGGAAAGCTACTGAAATTGCATCCAGGGTTGGTAAAATTTTTGCCTGGGTTTTTGGAATTTTTGGTTTTATAAACGGGAACTTTCTTTTAGTATTTATTGCTTTCTTTATTTATATAGGTGCTTCACAGGAACATCAATTTAGTAATATTAAATCTGCACTTTCTAATTTAAAGGTTAAAGACCTGATGACCAGGGAAGTGAAGACTGTACCGGCTAATATGAGTGTTCATCGTTTAATAGAAAAAATGTTTAATGATAAACACTCTGGATTTCCGGTGCTCAGAGATGACAAAGTTGTTGGGATAGTAACCATGGAAGATGCCCAGAAGATTCCTCGTGATGAGTACAGCAATACTCCTGTACAGACTATAATGAACAAAGATATTCACAGTGTAAAAGAAGATGACGAATTATATGAAGCCTTTAAACTCCTCTTTCAAAAAGATATCGGGCGGCTTTTAGTTATGGAGGCTGACGAACTGAAAGGAATTATTACTCGCTCAGATGTAATGACAGGGATCAGAGTCAGAGAATTAGAAAATATTAATGGAGAAGAAGACGAGTAAAAAAAGAGGGTGAGGTAGATGTATTATCTTAAATCATATTTAATCATAATCGTTATCTTTTTTGCTGTTGACCCTGTCTGGCTGGGGAGAGTGGCCTAAAATTTAGTGAGTGCTTTTAATTTTTTTGAATAAATATCATAATTTGTTTTAAAAATTCATATTTCCTTCATAATTTACTCCTATAATTAAAACAGAAGTTAAGAATAGCAAAACAAAATTATTAAGGAGTGAATGAGATATGAAAAAAATATTAGCTATCTTTTTGGTACTGACTTTTGTAATGACAGTGTTTACAGGTGGAGTTTTTGCTCATGGTTCACAGTCAAGAATAGGGGCAGCAGATAATCAATCACGTTATCAAATGGGTGATAGGAGTCCTGGTATTGGCTATAATAGTATAGAATTAAGTGAGGAACAGATTAATGAGATTGCAGACTTAAGGGATGAATTTTATAATGAAACTGAGGAATTAAGAGATCAGCTTAGAGATTTAAATCGCGAATTAAGGGACTTAGAATTCCGGGGTGCAGGTAAAGCAGAAATCAGGGAAGTTGAAGATAAGATGGAGCAAGTTTTAATCCAGATGGATGAAAAAAGAATTGAGAATCAGGGGAAAATAGAATCTATTTTAACTGAAGAACAGCTTAATATAATTGAAGAAAATCGTGGGAATTATGAAGAACGTTATCAAAGCCGTTTTAATAACTACTTTGGTTACGGTATGGGCATGATGGGTGGAGGCTTTTCTGGCAGCAGAAATTATAACGATAGAGATTTAGGTTTTGGCTATGGCATGATGGGCAGAAATTATAACGATAGAGATTTAGGTTATGGTTTTGGCTTCTGTCACTAAATTTAATAAATTTTAAATAAGACTGGATAAAAAAGGCCGGATTTTTCCGGCCTTTTAAGTACTGAGAAAGATTTAAATTAGGATTGTATTAATTAAAAAGATCGCTTAAATCAATTTCTATATCAAATTTAACGTCTATTCCATTGTTATCACTGTCACCATCTTTATTGTTGTCCTGACTGTAGTCATCCGCATCCTTGTCATCCCAAGCATCATCTTCCAGCTCGTTATAACTTTCCTTTAACTCTTCGTAAACATTATATTTGTCTGCTCTTCTCCCTCTACCTTCTTTTTTTATAGTCCTACCGGTATTTAAATTTCTATAATAATAACTGTATTTATTATTGGCATGGTGCACATCAAGCATTTCTATCATGTTTTGGTCGCGATAGTAATATTCATATTTTTGTTTTTTTATTTCAATTTTTTCCTCTACACCGGTTCTTTTATTATTATATTTGTAATCATAATTATTACCTCGAACTTTAATTATTTCTGTACCACCATTGAATTGATATTTTCTATCATATTTTTTTGTATTTAAGGGTGGAAAATGTCTTTCCCGCCTGGGATGTCTAAACAGAACCAGTTCATCATCAAAAATAATTGCCGGCATACCAAAATAACGGTGGAATTCATTAATTCTTTCCTTATTTCTAACAAGTCTGTCAAGTTCTTTTTTATCTAATTTTTTATCAGAATTACTGTAATAATAAAGAATTAGACTAATATCTTTGCTGTCCAGACCCAGTCTGGCCATATATTCAACATCCTCACTATCAACATCTTTAAAAACTCTAATCAATAAATTTTTATCAAAATCATCAATCTCTACTGCAGCTGCGGAAATAGAACTGAAAATGAATATTATAACTAAACTTAGAATAGTGATTTTTTTAAGCATTTTAGCAACCTCCTATAATTTTTCATTTATCTGCTTTATATTAATTATACTGTTAATCATTTTAAATTACAATGATTCTGGCTCTTAAATTATTACGACTGCGATAAAATACTTTCTAAAAGGTGAAATTAGAGTTATAATACAAATTGTATTTGAAATAGATGTTAATTTATATTAAAATATAAACAGTCTTTAGTTAAGACCGGTTAAATCCGGTTTTTTATCTTTCTACAAAAATAAATTTTATATCAAAATATTCCTAATTGAAGAACATTAATTTAAAAGCAGGAATAATTATTGTTATAAAGAATAAATATATTATAGTCTATAGTTTTTTGCATATTTGATGGAGGAGTGAAAAAATGATCTGGAAAGATGAGTATAAAATTGGAGTAGAATTGGTTGATGACCAGCATAGGGAACTTTTTAAACGTCTGGGTGACTTTATACAGACAGTAAGAAGTGATAAAGAAGAATCTAAGAAGAAAATAGAAGTGGAAAAAACCTTAAACTTTATGGGAGAATATGTTGTCACCCATTTTGATGCTGAGGAAGCACTACAGAAAAAATATAATTATCCTGGCTTTGAAAACCATCATCAAATTCATGAGGATTTCAAAGCAGAGGTTGCAGAATTCCAGCAGGAATATCGAGAAAATAAATTTGATGAAGATTTTGTTATGGAATTTAGTGGTCGTCTTTTGACCTGGTTAATTAATCATGTTGCTTCAACCGATCAGGATATAGGAGAACATATAAATTCTATACAGGAAAAAGAGGAGGAAAGTAAGTAATGGATGTAAAAAGCTTAAATCCTATAATTGCAGCAACCGATTCAGTTTTTCAAACTATGATTTCAGTTAAACCAGAAAAGGGTAATGTTTCAATCCAGGAAGAGCTGGTAACAGATAAGGAAGCAAATGTAATTATTGGGATGACAGGAGATATAAAAGGGTCTATTGTATATAGTTTTTCAAAAGATATGGCTTTAAAGGTAGTCGAAGCCATGTCCGGGATGGAAATGAAGGAACTTGATAAATTTGTTACTTCTGCTATGGGTGAGCTTGGTAACATTATCAGCGGCAAGGCTACAACAGGATTGGCTGAACAGGACTTAATTTGTGATATTGCTCCACCCCAAATTGTTACAGGTAAGGATATAAATATTTCATCTGAGTCAGATAAAGTCTTAATGGTTAAGTTTAATACTGATTTAGGAGAATTTGATGTTGGATTTTCGATTAAATAGTATTTAAAGGCTCCTCTGGGAGCTTTTTTTATTTAGGCAGGATAATTATTTTATCCATAGAATAATATATATAACAGTGATTATAGAAATATAATTTTTATATAGATGGGGGTAAAAATTATGGAAGAAATTTATCAATATAATAAATATAAATTTTTAGAAAAATTATATACTCCAATTGGAATTTTTCTGGCTGGAATTTTACTTCAGTTTTTTTATCCGGGTATTGGTTTTTATCAAAAATTATTAATTTATTTAGTGTACCTTTCAGGGGTTCTTTTATTTACTTTTGATACCCTTCCAATAATAATTAGTACTTATAAGGTCTGGAATAAAGAAATAATTTTAACAAATCGGACCATTGTTCTTAAAGGTGATGACCATTTAACAACAAGAGTTGTCAATAGAAAAAATATTGAAAGGATAATATTTAGGTCCTTGCGGGGAGAAGATGTGGAAATACCTCATTATCGTAAACTTGAGGATATTGATGATGATTTATATGAGCTGGCAGGACGCAAATTTATTATAGAATATGATACAGATACTGCAGAAGATGAACTAACAATTCATCTGGAACTGCTGCCAGAAGAATTTGTAGAAGAGTTTATTAAATGGTACCAGGCCGATATTGCTTTAGAATAGTTTCTCAAAAATGATTGAGCCTTTAGGTAAGGGTAAAGAAAAAGAAAAGGAAGAGGAAGAAGAAAGCTAACTAATTTTAACTCTGAAGATCTTCCAAATCATAAAAGAAGGAAAGTATTTCCGCAATAACTGTATATAGTTCTTCCGGTATTTCGTCACCAATATTAAGCTCGGCCAGAACCTGGACAACATCCTTATCTTCTTTAATCGGGATGTTTTCTTCTCTGGCCTTTTTTATTATTTGTTCGGCAATACTTCCCCTGCCGCTGGCAATAATTTTTGGGGCCTGATCAGTATTTTGATTATATTTTAAAGCAACTGTTTTTTTAGTTTTAGGATTATCTTTATTATTAACTTCCACTTTAATTACCTCATTTCCTGTTGGATTAACTAATCTTATTAGATTTTTATATCAATATGTCTATACTGACCATCTTCATCTAGATCATTTAACTCACTCAAAATTAATTTATTAAAAAATTGTCTTTTTTCTTCTTCTAAATTATCAAAGTTTTTAATTCGGACACTGTTAATATTAAATCCCTCACCCTGAAGAGCAGCCTGCAGCCTGCCAAAATGACTTTCTATTAGAGCGGCAGTTTCAGCATTTTCTGTAAAGAATGTAGTATTAATATTTTTTTGATTGACGTTAACTTTAGTCTGTATAGGGCCAATTTTCTCAAACTCTAAGATAAAAGATATATTATAGCCATTTTTGCCTGCCTGGTTTTCAGTATTACCGCTTTCTTCTTTTTCAATTTTTAAAAGCAGAGAAGAGAGCCTATTATCTGGCAGTCTTACCGGAATTTCTAAAGCCAGCATCAGGGGAGTATTTTGCGTCTGCTGCTGTAAGTTAACTAATTTCTGTCCTAAAAAATTATCAGCTATTTTTTCTTCACTTTCTCCACCTGTTTTATTAAAAAGTGATAGAATCTGATCAGAAATTTTACTGTGAGCAGCTAATGATTCTGCAATTTGCTGAGCAGGAGTATTTAAATTAACAGCAGTCTCATTCTGGCTAATCAGTTGAGAGTTCTCATTACTTAAGTTAGTCAGGAGCTGACTTTTATTACTTAAGTTTTCCGAAAATTGACTGATATTTTGTTCAAAGTGAGCTGCTGTCTCTTTAATCAGGCTTTCAGTTAATGGAAGCTGATTATTTTCCAAAAAAGCAAAGGCTTTTAAAAGAGCAGTTTTTTGAGCACTTCCCTCAATATTATTTTGAGCTAAAAAATTATTCAAGACCTTAACTGTATTTTGATCAAAATTCTGACTGAGGCTGTTTAAATTATTTAAGATTAAATTTTTTACTTCCTGATCAAGATTACTAAAATTATTTAAAAGCTGTGAATTAAGAGTGCTATTTTCAGCTTGAGCAGATCCAGGTTGAGAAGACTGTTCAACTGCCGCCTGATTACCTGGTGAATTAGTCTCAGACTCTGGAACCATATTAGTAGAATTAAGATCTGCTGCAGAAGCAGCTGCCTCCTGATTTATTGCTCCCTGAGCTTGCTGACCAGGGTTATCAATATTTACTAAAGAATCTTTAAGATCACCCAGATTAAGCTGTGAAAGGAGATTGTTAAGTTGGTCCTGAGACAGAGAATTATTTGAATTTATAAATTGTTCCAGGGTAGAACTTAAATTCCCATTATTATTAAAGATAGAGCGCAGTGCATCTACCAATTTTTCTGAAAAGGGAAGACCATTACTTTTCAGAAAAGCAAAAGCTTTTATTACAGCCATTTTATCTTCAGCAGTTAAGGCAGGATTATTGCCCAGATACTGCAGTAGATTTGCCACAGTTTTTTCATTTAAAGGCATTTCCATCCTGGCCCAGCTATCTAGAAGCATTTTCTGGCTGTCATTTTCCAGAGAGGCCAGAAGACGAAAAATTTCCGGTAAAAGCTCAGCACTTTCACTTTTGGCCTGACTTTCGTCAGTGCTAATATTATCAGTGTTTAAAGCCTGTCTCAGCATTCCTATATCTAATTTTCTGATTGGTGCAAGACCATTTAAATCCATAACTGTCACTCCTAGATCATAAAAAATATAATACTTATTGATTACAATTCAATAAAATTGATTGAAATCCTTTAAAAACTCATATATTATTATAACAGAGAATAAAAATATTTTTAGAATTTAAAATGGTAATAGTTTTAAAATAGTAACTTGCGTTAATTATAAATTCTCAAAATTTAATTTAGGAGGTAAATAATGTCTAAAAATTGCGGGAAATGCGGCTGTGGTTCTCATGTGAACTGCAGCAGTCAGAAAATAAATGAAGAAAAATTAGAAAAAATGATAAAAGAAAAAAGTGAACACAACCGAAAATATACTGTTGAATATAGAATTAGTCTAAATGAATTGGAATGTGAGGCTGATGAGTTAATAGATAGAGTTATTGCTTATACAGGAGTAGTTGATGAAGTAGAATTTACCGAAGATGAGCTAATAATATCTTATGATGATCGTTTAATTACTCCAGCTGAAATTTCTGATTTAGTCCAATAAGTAAAAAGAGGGGACTAAAATGTTAAGCCGCGAAATTGATTATGAAATCCTTGGTGATGATATGTAGGTAGTAGAGGTGGTATTGGATCCAGAGAAAACAGTAATTGCTGAAGCAGGAACTATGAACTGGATGAAGATAATTTTAATCAAATTGTAATCTCTTTAACTTGCACTGCCTCCCTAAATATTAGATAATATATGTTAATACCTATAAAATTACTAAAAATTAAATAAGGGAGGTAATATTATGTTAACTCTAAAAGAAATTAAAGCTAACCCTGATTTTCAGCATATGATCAAAGAAGCCAATCATTATCTTTCGGAAAAAGGATATACAGAACATGGTTTTAGACATGTCAATTTTGTTTCGGAAACTACAGCCAGAATTTTAAAAGATTTAGGTTTTGATAAAAAGACTGTTGAGCTCGGTGCTATTGCAGGATATTTACATGATGTTGGTAATATGTTTAACCGCAAACATCACGGTATCTCAAGTGCCAATATAGTATATACAGAACTCAGAAGAATGGATGTACCACTGGAGGATATAACTAAAATAACTACTGCGATCGCTAACCATGATGTAGAAATTGGGCAGCCAGTAAGTCCAATCACAGCTGCTTTAATTCTGGCTGATAAAAGTGATGCCCATAGAACCAGGGTGAACAAAAAGGACTCTACTTTTATTCATGACCGGGTTAATCTGGCAATTAGAGATTCGGAAATTTCTGTAGATTCAGAAGAAGAGACTATCACTTTAAGCATAGATTATGATTCTTCTATCAGTCAGGTAATGGATTATTTTGAAATTTATTTATACAGAATGGAATTATGTAAAGAAGCAGCAAAATACCTGGGCTGTAGATTTAGACTTTTAATCAATGAGCTTGAGCTTTTAGGCCATGTTAATTTTCAGGAGAATTAGATTGAAAATAATTTAAGAGGAATCTTAATTGAGGAAGGTAATTATGTTTTTTAAATTATTGATGTTATTTATTTTAATACCGCTGATTGAGTTATATTTTTTACTGGAGATCAGTCAATTTATCGGAGTTTTTACAACTGTAATGGTCATTGTATTTACAGGTGCTGCTGGAGTCAGTATTGCCAAAAGGCAGGGATATCAGGTTGTTAACAATATTCGCTCTACTCTTAATGCCGGTAAAATGCCGACTGATGACTTAATTAGTGCTTTATTGATTTTAATTGGTGGTGTAACACTTTTAACTCCAGGATTTTTAACTGATATTACAGGATTTTTACTTATATTACCGGGCTCCAGAGATTTAATTGCAGCCCTGGTCAAAAAATATTTTCTTAAATACGTTAAAGAAAATAAAGTTGAAGTCCATTATGGGAATCAGTTTAATCAGCGTCGCAACTTCAGAAATGAGAAAGATGATTATATTGATGTAGAAGCTGAAGAGGTAGAAGAGGATGATTCAAAATAGATATTTAAATAAATAAGCATTAAAAAGAGGAGCCAGTTTAAAACTGAGCTCCTCTTTAAATTACAATATTTTAATTTAACTTATGCATTTTGATAGAGCAGACGATGTCTTAAATTAAAGACATGGGCAAAAGCGTAGTTTTCTTCTAACTGCATTTCATAAATCAGCTTGTTTGTCATTAAAATAGAAATTCGAAAAGCTGAAGCAAGATCATTTTCAAAACTATATTCTCTTTCTAAAAACTCTGCGTGTTCTTTTTCAATAAAAGTTTCCAGATCATTTTTATAAACAAATTTATCTTCAAGTTTCTTTTTAAAAAAATCTGGATGCATATTTTGTGCGTGTTGATTCAATTTCCATTCATGAAAAATGTGAACCGTTTTTTCCCGCAGTGTTCCTGGATTAAGTTCAGGATCATTATGAGCTCTGCAAAAATAATCTGCAGTGTAATGGAATAATTCCCCAAGCTTAACAGCAAAACTATAAGGATTTTGATCGGGGTTCATTTTTTTTAATTCATTAAATTGTTGATAAAAGACTTCCATAGTTTCATCTTTAAAGTGACTTATTTTTCCTTCAATAAAGTCCGGTTTCATACTTCCCCAGGCCAATGCCATTTTGGAAAGCCAGATATCATTTTTAGCAAAATGATCATGGATTTTATAAGCCAACATTTTATGAGTTCTAGTATCCAGTGTAAATACCTCCCGGTAAATATGTTCTTTTTAATTTATTTTCATTGATTCAATAATAACATAATAAACTCTTTTTAGCAAATGGATATTTTTGTAAAATAAACGAAGTAGTTGATTATATATTTTACTTTTGATAAGATTTTATTTGAAAGTCAGTTTTAGTATTTTATTTACTTAAACAGCAATAATTTATTAAAATATTGAATGCTAATGAACAAGATTTAAATTTGTAATTTATAAAAAATAATATTTTAAGGGAGTGATAGTTGATGAAAGCAAAAAAATTAACAGGGGAAAAAGCAGCAGAATATATTAAAGATGGGATGATAATTGGATTGGGCACTGGTTCTACTGCCTATTATACAATCAAAAAAGTAGGAGAAATGGTCCGAAATGGATTAAAAGTGAAGGCTGTTCCAACCTCTAAAGAAACTGCAGATCTAGCTGCTGAAGAAGGTATTGAATTAGTGGAGTTAGCTGAAGTTAAATCACTTGATTTAACAATTGATGGTGCAGATGAGGTTGATCCAGATTTCAATTTGATTAAAGGTGGTGGAGGCGCTTTATTAAGAGAAAAAATAGTTGCCTCAGCTGCGGATAAATTGATCATTGTTGTTGATGAATCTAAACTTGTTGAACATCTGGGTGCATTTCCCTTACCGATAGAAATAACACCTTTTAGCTGGCAGTATACTCAGAGGATGATTGAAAAATTCAGCTGCAGCTCAGTAATCAGAAAAAACGATAAAGATTTTTTTGTAACTGACAATGGAAATTATATCTTGGATTGTAATTTTGAGAAAATTAAAGATCCTGTAAAGCTAACTGTGGAGTTAAATAAACTTCCAGGAGTAGTAGAAAATGGCATTTTTGCAGAAATGGCAGAGATAGTGGTTGTTGGTTATAATGATGGACATATTGAAGTTTTAGAAAAATAAATTTAAAAAAATTTGGGAGCCTGAGCTATTTAGCTGTTGGGCTCCCTTATTTCTACTTTTTAGTTTTTAGCTTAACAAAATGTGGTGCTTAACTAAAAATTCTATTCTATTTTTCAACCAGATTACTTTTCAGCCAGTCAACAATATCATCTGATTCGTATAAAGGTTCTCCATCAATAAATAAACAGGGTACCTGTCTTTTACCCCCCACTTCAATTAACTCTTCTTCAGCTTCCTGGTCCTGATTGATATTTTTTAATTCAATCTGATCTAAATCATTTTCATCAATAACGTTTAAGACTTTTTTGCAGTAAGGACAGGTGGAAAAATAGTATAATGTTAAATCAAACATTTTATCATCCTTTCTGAATTAATAAATTTATTAGCTTATTCTATTACTTCTATTTAAAACCTCAAATTCCTTTATAAAAATTTAATAGAAAGTTGTTGTAAAATTATGTAAAATTATGGTATAATAATTTCTGGACAGGATATTAATTATCTAGAAAGGAGATCAAATGAAAAATAATTATACTGCTGGATTAAATAGAATAATAGGAGAGCAGGACTGGTGTTTAAGGAATTCCAGTTTGAAACTGGCTGAACTAAACTTAAATATTGAGAGTATAATTGAGATTATTGAAGAAATCAATCAGGCAAAAAATGAAATTGATTTTTTATATTTAATTTTGAATAAATCGTTTAATTTAATTCCGGAAGCTGATTATGGAAGAATAGTCATTAATAAAGAAGGGACTGCTTATTTTTTAGAAAAAGTGTATAGAAAAAACGATATTTTTCTAAATGGAGAAAAATTTTATGAAAGTTCAGGCCATAAACATTCTACCGATATTATTTTTAAATATCAAAAAGAAAATAAAAAACTTACTATAAATTTAAAAGCTAATAATGATTTTCGGGGAGGTGTGATTTTATATATTGAGACAGAAAGTTCTAAAATTTTCAGTGTTCAATCAAAAAAAATCGTTTCAATTTTAGAAAAGATTGCTTCTTCATATTTAACAAGAAAGCGTTATTACAGGCTGCAGGAAAAATTTAATCAAGAAATTATTTTATCTTTAAGTAATCTGCTCGGTCTCCATGATCGATATACAGCAGGACATAATCAAAAAGTAGCAGAATTGAGTAAAAAACTTGCAAAAAGTATGGGCTTAAATAGAACAGAGGTAAGAAAGTCTTATTGGACAGGTATTTTACATGATCTGGGTAAGACTCTAATCCCATCTTCAATATTAAATAAAAATGGACCTTTAACTAAAAAAGAGTTTTTGGAGATAAAAAAACATCCGGTATTTGCTTATAAGATTTTAAAAGACTCAGCTGAATTAAAAAATATTGCAAAATATATACTCCATCACCATGAACACTGGAATGGCAGTGGTTATCCTGATGGTCTTGCAGGAGAAGAAATCCCACTTATTTCTCAGATTGTTTCTGTTGCTGATGCCTGGGATGCTATGACTTCTGATCGATCATATAGAAAATCCCTTAAAAAAGAAGAAGCAATTAAAAGAATTGTCAATAATCGTGGAAAACAGTTCTCACCTGCAGTTGTAGATGTGTTTCTGGACAATATTAGTTAAAGCAAATATTTAATTTATTTTTTATCTTAAAGTCTTTAAATAGCTGCTAAATTCTGTTATAATAGTAAAGTAGGTAACAATTTTCATTAACACAGCAGAAAAACTAATTATCACTCAAAAAGGTGGAGAAAAAATTGAGAAGACGAGAACGTTTAACCGGTTTTTTTATCATATTTATTTTGCTTACCTTTTCTGCCTACAGTAATTCGATGAATGTAGGGGGGCGGATTGGAATTGCCAGTAATCAGCAGAGAAAAATTGAACAGAGTAGTCGTCGGGTACAGGAAACTAGAAATATAACTGTAAATATAAGTGATAATAAGATAAATTCTGTTGAAAAAGATAATAATCAAATGACAGAACAGATTGTTTCTAAAGAAGAAAATCAGAATTTAGCTGCTGATCAGCTTAAAAGTAAGCAGGATATAGCTGCTAATAAAAAAAATATTGATAATAATTTTAATTTAAATAGAGATAATGACTCCACTTTTACTGAGCCTCGAAAAGATAATAATAAAAATAATGCTCCGGACAATCAGGAAACAGCATTTGAAAAACGACATAAACCTCAATTAATCGATCAGGTTAAAGTACATAAAGTAAGAAGTGGAGAAACACTCTGGGATATAGCACATAAACATGGCCTTAATATTGATTCTCTGATTGGTGCTAATAACATAAGTAATATGAACAGTATTAAGCCCGGTCAGGAATTTAAGATTTTACCGATTAAGGGTATTATTTATCGGGTTTCACCTGGAGAAAGTATAGCCAGCATTGCCCGTAAGTTTGATCTTAAAACAGAAACTATTATGGAAGATAATAATATAAAAGATGCATCTTCTCTTAAAATTGACCAAAAATTAATTTTAAGAGGGGCAAAGCCAGAATTTAGTTATCAGGATCGCCTGGATCAGAAATTTATGTATCCAATTAATACTCGTATCACCTCTTATTATGGACCTCGCTGGGGCAGAGCCCATGAGGGGATTGATTTTGCAGCACCAATGGGTAGTCCAATTAGAGCAGTTAGTTCTGGTCGAGTGGTTTACAGCGGCTGGGCCACTGGTTACGGCTATGTGGTAATCATTGAACATCAAAGAGGTCTGAGAACACTTTATGCTCACAATTCCAAACTTTTAGTTAGTGAAGGTGAATCAGTAGGTAAAGGAGAGGTTATTTCTCGTTCCGGTAATACCGGTAATTCGACCGGACCACATTTACACTTTGAGGTTCAGGTTAATGGACGGCCAGAGAATCCTTTAGGTTATATTAACAGGTAAAAACGAAAACGAATACATAAAGACCAGTACTCCTCATTATAAGAATTTTAATGGGGAGTTTTTATATGTTTATAAAGTAGGTTTAGTATATTGTGGCAGGTTAATATAATTAAATTTAAAAATTTCTACCTTGACAGTACTAAAAATTTATTCTATAATTAATTCAACAAATACTTGAATAATTGTTCATATATAATAAACAAAAAGTTGAGGTGGAGAAATATGCAGAATACAATAGAAAAAAAACAAAAGAACGAAAAAAAATTTGAGCTGGAAGGATTAAGCTGCTCAAACTGTGCTTTAAAAATTGAGGATCAGGTTAAAAAACTTGAGGGGATGGAAAATGTAGAACTTAACTTTGCAACTTCTACTCTTAAAGTTGCAGCAGAAGAATCTAGACTGGATAAAATCAAAGAAGAATTACAGAAGATTTCAGATCAAATTGAACCCGGTGTTAAAGTTAAAGATAAAGGGGAAAATCAGAAAAACATCAATCAAGATAAATCTTCCCTTAATGCATATCTCTGGGAAAAGAAAAATATTTTCATCGGAACTCTGTTTTTTGTTTTTGCACTGAGTTTTTCTCATCTAAATGTTTTTTCTAATACTGTTTTTAATATTCTAGCTCTACCTGCTTACATAACAGCATATTTTTTGATTGGATATCCGGTTCTTAAATCAGCTTTTTTAAATATTGGCCGGGGCCAGATTTTTGATGAAAACTTTTTAATGGTCACTGCAACCATAGGCGCTTTTGGAATTCGAGAATATCCGGAAGCAGTTGCAGTAATGCTCTTTTATATGGTAGGGGAATTATTTCAGGAAAGGGCAGTCAATAATTCTCGCCGTTCAATTAAGGATTTAATGGATATTCAGGCTGAATATGCCAATTTGGTTAAAGATGAAGAAATTATTAAGGTTGATCCTGATCAATTGAAAGTTGATGATTTGATAGCTGTTAAGGCAGGAGAAAAAATTCCTGTTGATGGTCAAATTGTAAGTGGAGAGACAGCACTTGAAACTTCTGCTCTAACGGGAGAATCACTTCCTAAAGATGTGACAGAAGGTGATCAGGTTTTAAGTGGGATGATCAATTTAAATAAGTTGATAACTGTTAAAGTAACTAAAGAATATAAGAATTCCACTGTTAAGAAAATATTAGAATTGGTGGAAAATGCAAGTTCTAAAAAAGCTCCAACTGAGCAGTTTATTACTAAATTTGCCCGTTATTATACCCCTTTTGTGGTTTTAACAGCAGCCTTAGTTGCAGTTTTGCCACCTCTTTTTACGGGAGCGGCTTTCAATCCCTGGTTTTATAGAGCTTTAGTGTTTCTAGTTGTTTCCTGTCCCTGTGCTCTGGTTGTTTCTATACCACTTGGTTTTTTTGGAGGGATTGGACTGGCATCTAAAAATGGTATTTTAGTTAAAGGTGGAAATTATCTGGAAGCTCTAAATGAACTGGACAGTATTATCTTTGATAAAACTGGAACTTTAACTGAAGGAGATTTTAAAGTAACTGAAGTAAATATTTACAGTGATCACAGCCGGGAAGAAATTTTGAATATTGCTGCAGAAGCGGAACAGTTTTCTAATCATCCTATAGCTCAATCAATTGTTGAGGCAGCAGGAGATTATAAAAAACATTCTGCAGATAGTGATTATCAGGAGATTTCTGGAGCAGGTATTAAATCTGTATTTGGTAATAATAAAATTTTAGCAGGAAACGAAAGACTTATGCAGAAAAATAATATAGAGTTCCAAAAAGCAGAAAGTACAGGTACTGCAATTTATCTGGCTCAGAATGGTCAATTTTTAGCTTCAATTATAATTTCTGACCAGCTGAAAAAAGATGCTGTAGATACAATTTCCAGTTTAAAAAATCTTGGCATTAAAAATTTAGCAATGCTGACCGGAGATAATAATTTAACAGCAGCTGAGGTTGCTTCTAAACTGGGACTTGATAACTATTATGCAGAATTACTGCCTGACCAGAAGGTAGAAAAAGTGGAAGAACTATTAAGTAATTCAAAAAAACTGGCTTTTGTTGGTGACGGAATTAATGATGCCCCTGTACTTGCTCGTTCAGATTTGGGTATTGCCATGGGTGGACTTGGATCAGATGCTGCAGTGGAAACCGCAGATGTAGTTTTGATGACTGATGAACCTTCTAAAATAGTTACAGCCTTAAATATTGCTGCTAAAACTAAAAGGTTGGTCTGGCAGAATATCATTATGGCCCTTTCAATTAAAGCAATTGTTATGATATCAAGTATTTTTGGGATGGCCTCAATGTGGGCAGCAGTATTTGCCGATGTTGGAGTTGCACTAATGGCTGTATTTAATGTTATGAGAATTTTAAAAACAGATAATATATAAACTGACTATTTTCCAAGAATTTTTTAACTATAGATTTTATAGTTTAAAATAGGGAGTGAATTAAGATGGCAGCACAATTAAAAGAAAAGGAAATGTGTGATATTTGTGAGGTTTTTAATCCAGATAATCAGGTAGTAAAAATAATGAAAGAAAAGACCCTGGCTGATGATGTAGTTTATGATCTGGCAGAATTATTTAAAACAATGGGAGATCCAACCCGAATTAAAATTCTTTATGCCCTTAAAGAAAGGGAATTGTGTGTCTGTGACCTTTCGGAATTACTGGATATGAGTTCTTCTGCTATCTCTCATCAGCTCAGAGTTTTAAGGAATAATAAACTGGTTAAGTACCGCAAAGAAGGTCGCTCAGTCTATTATTCTCTTGATGATGATCATGTAATGTGTCTTTTTGGACAGGGACTGGAACATGTACTCGAAGACAAATAGAAGAAATTTTAATCTGGAAAAATTATTTTTTATTAGCTAGGAAATTATACCTGATGGTTTGTTGTGGATAATATTTATAGTTTCATAATTTCCGCTATCAACAAAATTTAACCTTACTATATTACAGATTGTCCGAAGGACATTTTGTTCATCTTAATTATCCAGCAGATCAAAAAAAGAGAGTATATTATTTAAAAGAGGAGGCAGATGAAAATGAAAAGGATGAGACAGAAAGTCTTTATTAAAAAAAGTAAATTATTTTTCTTTTTTATGTGTATTTTATCACTAACCTTATTTTTCACTTTAACAGCTTCAGCGGAAAAAATTAAACTTGAGCAGCCAGAATATCAGAGTTTTAAATTGGATAATGGTCTGCAGGTTATGGTTTTCCCGGATCATTCAATTCCCTTACTTAGATATTCAATTTATTATAATGTAGGATCAATTGATGAAAAAGCGGGTCAGACAGGCATTTCGCATTTTTTAGAACACCTGATGTTTTTAGGAACTAAAAACCTGCCTGAAGGTGAGATTGATGATTTAATTTCTTCGGTTGGCGGCCAGCTTAATGCTGCTACAAGTTATGATTATACCTACTATTATCATGAGGTACCATCTTCGGCTCTGGAACTGGTAATGGCTTTAGAGTCAGATAGAATGCAGAATCTAAGATTTAATGAGCAGGAAATTAATAGAGAGCGAGAAGTTATTAAACAGGAAAGAAGAATGAGGACCGAAAATAATATTTTTTCCAGAGGTTTTGAAAAAATTAAAGCCCATGCTTTCAAAGATAGTTATCTAGAACATAATGTTATTGGTTGGATGGAAGATCTTAACAGTATTTCTACAGCAGAATTAAAAAAATATTATCAGCGTTATTATTCTCCAAATAATGCGCTGATTGTTGTTAGTGGTGATGTAGAAGCTAAAGCAGTAAAAAGAATGGCTCAAGAATATTATGCTGCTTATCAATCGGAGAATATTCAGCGCAAAGATTTTGAGCTGCCTGAACAGAATCAGGAAAAAACTCATACAGTCAGATTAAATACAAATATTCCTTATGCTCTGCAGATGTATAAGATACCTCCAGCTGACAATCTGGAAGTTGCCGCTCTAGAAATTTTTCTAGATATTCTGGCAAATAATCAGAGTTCACGTTTAAAGGAAAAACTGCAAAAAGAGGCTGGAATAATTTTAGATAGTGGTGCTTTTATGTATCCACTGCGAACAGAATCTTTTGCCTTAGTTTATTTTATACCTTCCAATCAGGATTTAGTAGAACAGGCACAGCAGGCTTTTGATAGAGAACTGCAAAAAATTTTTACTGAAGGAATAACCGCTCAAGAATTTGAAATGGTCAAAAAACAGTATCAAAAGTCTCTAATCTTTTCCCAAAAGAATATTAATTCTGCAGCCTCTAATTATGCTTTAAGCACACTGCGTTTTAATAAGACTGATTTAATTGCAGAAAAAATTGATTATATCAATAGTTTAAGTAAAGAAGATGTTGTTCAAATTGCTCAAAAGTACTTTAAACAAAATCAAAGAACAAGAGGCTATATTTTACCTAAAAACAAAGGTGGTGCTCAGCAGTGAAAAATATTAACAAAATTATAATTTATACCTTAATTATAGTACTTGCACTAAGTTTAAGTGTTTCTGCCGGGCCTCAGAACTTCAGTCCGGAATTTTTTAGAGAACTGGCAGATGTAGTAAACGAAAAACCTGAGATTGAAGTTCCTGATTATGAAATTTTAGAATTAGATAATGGAATGAGATTTTATTTAGCTCAATCTCAAAGCCTGCCAATTTTTGAAATCAGGGGTTATATTGATGGTGGTAAAATTAATGAAAACAAAGATAATGCAGGTATAACCTCTTTAATGACAGAAATTATGCTTTTAGCAACAGAAAATCATGGTGAAAGTGAGCTTTCTGTTTTTAAGGAAATCAATGCCTTATCCTTAAATCTGGGGACTGCTTCAGATCGAATTTCTATCAGCGGAAATTCATTAAACACTGAAAGCAGTGAGCTCATTTCACTGCTGACAGAGGTTTTAAGACGTCCTAAATTTGAAGGGGATCATTTTGAGAGAACCGTTAAAGAATACCAGCAGCTTTATAGACAGCAGTTTTATAATGATTCTGCTCTTTTGGATATGTATTTTTTCAAAAATATCTACGGGGCCCATCCTTATGGATATAATTACAATTACAATTTAATTCTTGATTTTTTAAGTCAGGTTGATTCAGAAGAAGTGAATAATTTTTATCAAAAAGTTATTAATCCAGAAGACATTGTAATTGCCATCAGTGGAGATTTTGATGTCGAAAATATAAAAGAGGAGTTGAGAAATAGTTTTTCTAACTGGGAAAATAGCAAAGATAATTTAAGTAAAAATTATGTAAATGTTAATCCTGAAATACATCAGAAAATAATTGTTGTTAATAAGGCTGATGCTACTCAGGCCAATATTAAAATGGGTTATAATTTTTATACCAGCAAATATCCGAAAAGAATCCCCTTCATGATGGGAAACAGAATTTTTGGTAGTGGCTCCTTTAACAGTCGGTTAATGGAAAATTTGCGCAGTGATAAAGGTTATGTGTATGGAATTAATGCTCAGACTCGCTATAATGATTACGGTGGAGCCTATTTTATTAATTTGAGCCTGCAGCCAGAAAAAGCACTGGCTGGAATGAAAGCTGTAAAAAAAGAGATGTTGAAAATTAAAAATAAAAAAGAACCTTTCCAAAAGGAAGAACTATTTGAGAATATTAATTTATATAACGCTGTGTTTCCAAAAGCCTATCAGCATCAGATTGATGTTTTAGATGAAATAATCTATCAAAAGGAATTTTATAACCATTCAGATAATTATTTAAATAATTTTATTAAACAGTATAATGGACTTGAGGTTGAGGAAGTACAAAAGATTTTTGCAGAAGATATATATCCAAATATCTTTTTTACAGTTATTGTTGGGCCAAAAGAGAAAATTCTGCCGCAGTTTGAAGAAGCCGGAGTGGAAGTTGAAGTAATTGATAATTAGCTTTTAAATCCAGGCAGGATTTTAATGGATTCTTATTTGATCTCAATAATAATTTTAGCTCTTGACAGTGGACTGTCTAATAAGATATTATAATAACGATAGTTGAATAATTAAAAACTAAGATGAGAAGTAGTAATTTCTCTAAAGCTGAAAGAGAATGGAATCCAGCGGCTGTAAGATTCCAACAGTGATGGAAAATGAAGTCGTCTCAGAGTTTTACTAATGAAACAGATTTATTTCTGAAAGTAATTAGTAACGGCACAGCAGTCGTTAATAAATGAGAGCTTTCTGTATTAAAACAGGAAGAACTAAGGTGGTACCGCGAATTTAATGCTCTTTCGTCCTTAACCGGATGAGAGAGCTTTTTTATTTTAAAAAATTTAATACTAACTTGACCATGCGTCCTATAATGAAAAGTTAGAGTGACAGGCTCGATGCCTTAATACTAACTTGACCATGCGCTTTATAATGAAAAGTTAGTGAAATGGAGGGAATTAATGTGGAAAATTTAGAAAAAACTTATGATCCAGCCAAAACCGAAGATAAGTGGTATGATTACTGGCTGGAAAACGATTATTTTGCACCGAGAGAAAAAAGAGAAGATGAGAAGGGGACTTTTAGTATAGTAATGCCTCCCCCAAATATTACCGGTCAGCTGCACATGGGACATGCTCTGGATAATACCTTACAGGATATTTTAACCCGCTGGAAGAGAATGCAGGGCTATCGTTCCCTGTGGCTTCCGGGTACTGATCATGCCAGTATCGCAACTGAGGTTAAGGTTGTAAATAAACTGCGGAGTGAAGGTATTGAAAAGGAGGATATAACAAGAGAAGAGTTCTTAGAAACAGCCTGGGAATGGAAGGAAGAATATGGAACTAGAATTACCAACCAGCTGAAGAAAATGGGATCTTCCTGTGACTGGTCCCGGGAAAGATTCACTCTTGATGAAGGCTGTTCAGATGCAGTAGAAGAAGTATTTATTAAATTATACGAAGAAGGTTTAATTTACCAGGGGGATTATATTGTTAACTGGTGTCCAAGCTGTCACACAACCTTAAGTGATATTGAAGTTGAACATCAGGAAACTGAAGGTAAGTTTTATCACTATAAATATCCATTTAAAGACCGGGAAGGATATATTACAATTGCAACTACCAGACCGGAAACAATGCTCGGAGATACTGCAGTTGCAGTTCATCCTTCAGATGAGCGCTACAAAGATCTGGTTGGAGAAACAGTAATTGTACCGCTTGTTAATAGAGAAATTAAAATTATAGCTGATGAATATGTAGACAGTGAGTTTGGAACCGGAATGGTTAAGGTTACACCTGCTCATGACCCAAATGACTTCGAAATTGGTCGCCGCAATGATTTAGAAATTGTAACTGTGATTGATGAAGATGCTAGGATGACAGAGGCTGCCGGAGAAGATTATGCCGGATTAGATCGTTATCAGGCTCGCAAAAAGGTAATTGAGGACCTTAAAGAAGAAGGTTTACTACTTAAAATTGAAGATCACATGCACAATGTGGGAGAATGTTACCGCTGTGATACAGTAATTGAACCTTTAATTTCCAAACAGTGGTTTGTTAAGATGCAGCCGCTGGCAGAACCGGCAATTGAGGCAGTAGAAGATAGTGATATCAATTTTGTACCTGACCGCTTTTCAAAAGTATATATGAACTGGATGAATAATATTCGCGACTGGTGTATTTCTCGACAGCTCTGGTGGGGACACCGAATTCCGGTCTATTACTGTGATGATTGTGATGAAGTAATAGTAAGCAAAGAAGAACCAGAAAGCTGTCCTAATTGTGAAAGTAACAATTTACATCAGGATGAAGATGTATTAGATACCTGGTTTTCTTCTGCCCTCTGGCCGTTTTCAACCTTAGGCTGGCCGGAAGACACTGATGATTTAGAAAGCTTTTATCCGACTGATGTTTTAGTAACTGGTAGAGATATCATTTTCTTCTGGGTGGCCCGGATGATTTTTATGGGACTTAAATTCCAGGATGAAAAACCTTTTTCAGATATCTATATTCACGGTTTGATTCGTGATGCTCAGGGGAGAAAGATGAGTAAATCTTTAGGTAATGGAATTGATCCTTTAGATATTATAGATAAATTTGGTGCAGATGTACTGCGCTTTACTTTAATTACAGGTAATACTCCCGGTAATGATATGCGCTTTAGAGAAGAAAGGCTTGAAGCAAGCCGTAATTTTGCCAATAAGATCTGGAATGCATCTCGTTTTGTCTTGATGAACTTAGAAGACTTTGAGCTGGAGAATATTGATCAATCTGATCTTAAGCCAACTCTAGCTGATAACTGGATGCAGAGCCGTTTAAATACTGTAGCTGGAGAAATTGATGCTGCTTTAGAAAGATATAATTTTGGGGAAATGTCCAGTTCTTTATATGATTTTATCTGGAATGAATTCTGTGACTGGTATATTGAATTATTAAAGTCCAGATTGTATCAGGATGAAGATCCTCAGGCAAAAATGACTGCTCAATATTATGCACTTAATACTCTGGAGAGTCTGCTCAGATTATTACATCCTGTAATGCCTTTTATTACAGAGGAAATCTGGCAGAAGCTGCCCGGGACTGAAGGGACAATCATGAGAGCTCAGTATCCAGAGAAGGAAGAAAGCGGTTTGAACTCTGGTGCTGAAGAAAAAATGGAGCTGGTGATGAATGTTATTAAAGCAGTTAGAAATATCAGAAATGAAATGAAGGTTAATCCCGGCCGCAGAATTAAAGCTCTTCTTTCTGCACCAGCAGCTAAGAGAGAGATTCTAAAAGAGGGTAGAGCCTATATAGAAAATCTAGCCCGAATTAAGGAATTGAAAATTGGTGGAGATGAGCTTGAGCGACCTGATAAGGTATCTACTTCAATTGTTAAAGAAGTAGAAGTTATTCTGCCGCTTGAGGGAATGATTGATCTTGATAAAGAAATAAAGAGAATGGAAAAAGAAATTAAAGAAATGGAATTTGAGATTAAAAGAGCAGAAGGTAAATTAAATAATGAGGGTTTTATTAATAATGCTCCTCAGGATTTAGTGGAAGGAGAACGACAGAAGCTAAAGGAATATAAAGAAAAGAAAGAAAAGCTAATTGAAAGGAAAAAAGAATTAGCTGAGTAATTATTTATTATAGATATATATATAGGTACCAGGTACAAAACTTAAGTTTTGTACCTGGTACCTATAGCAACTTTTTGTACCTGGTTAAAATAAAATAATTCACAATCTGGTCGGTTAATACCGGCCTTTTATATTTTAATAAATAAAAGTTAAATATTGTTTTTATTTAATATCTAAAAAAGGATTTACAGCTTTTAACTAGAATTAATTTTATAGAGAGAAGATAAATATTTTGAATATTTTTATATCAGTTGGAAGGAATGAAAAATATACTATGAGAGAGTTTTTAGAATTGAATCCGCCAGAAAAATTCTGGCAGGAAATTAAATCTTTTTTAAATGATAAATCAGTAACTACAGAAAAATTAAATCTGGATAATGCTTTAGGTCGAGTTTTAGGGGAAGATCTTTATTCTCCTGTCGACCTGCCGCCATTTAGTCGATCTACAGTTGACGGTTATGCAGTTAAAGCTGCAGATACAGCAGGAGCTTCTGCTTCTATGCCCACATATTTTAAAATAATAGGAAGTGTGGAAATGGGAGAGAGGACAGAACTTAAACTTAAGACTGGTCAGGCAGCAGCGATTCCGACCGGGGGGATGCTTCCAGAAGGATCAGATTCTGTTTTGATGATTGAAGACACGGAGAAAATTGAGGATAATACAATTGAGAGCTTTAAATCACTGGCAGCAGGAGAAAATCTGGTGCAGAAAGCAGAGGATATAGCAGCAGGAGAATTATTATTTAAAAAAGGACATAAAATTATGGCTCGAGATATTGGAGCTTTAGCTGGCCTTGGAATTACAGAGTTTAAAGGGGCTGCCAGGGCAAAAGTTTCAGTTATTTCTACCGGTGATGAACTAATCCCGGCAGAGGCAGAAGCTAAACCAGGACAGATCAGAGACATTAACAGTTATTCTATAACATCTTATTTAAATAAAATAGGTGCTCAGGCAAAAAAGATAGGTATTATTGAAGATGAATTTGAAAGTTTAAAGGAAGCTGTAAAAAGTGAACTTGATCAGGATCTGGTATTAATTTCTGGTGGAAGTTCAGTAGGAATTAAAGATATGACCATTGATCTGCTTAATTCTTTAGGTGAGCCGGGAGTCCTTTTACATGGACTGGCAATTAAACCGGGCAAACCGACAATTCTAGCCATAATAGAGGGGACAATAGTTATGGGTCTTCCTGGCCATCCGGCCTCTGCCTGGACAGTTAATAATGTTCTAGTTGCTGAGATTGTAAGAGTCTTAAACGGAGAAAAGAGAGCAGCTGAAATTGGAATTTCAAATAATAAGTATTTGATCAAGGCTGAGTTAAGACGGAGTCTGGTCTCAGACAAAGGTAGAGAAGAATATATTCCAGTTAGAATCTATAAAGAAAATGACAAATTAATGGCTGAGCCGCTTCTGGGTAAGTCAAGTTTAATTACAAATTTAGCCTATGGTGATGCAGTACTCAGGGTTCCCAGAAATCAGGAAGGTAAAGAAAAAGGAGAAATAGTAGAATTGACCCTTATAGAATAGATTTTTAAACAAAGCATTAGAATATATTAAATATTTGAGGAAAGGAATCAGACTATGGTAAAAAAATACTTAGATAAAATATCACTGGCGGATGCTCTAATTAAATTAAAAAATACTTTTAAAAATTTGAGAACTGAAACTGAAAAGATTAAAACTTCTGAGGCAGAGGGTAGAATTACTGTCAGTGGAATTAAAGCCAGACGTTCTGCTCCAGATTATCATGCTTCAGCAATGGATGGAATAGCTGTTCCGGCTCAAAAAACAGCAGGCGCTAGTGAGAGAAATCCAATCTGCCTGGAAATTGACAGAGATGCTCTGCCGGTTGACACTGGTGATCCAATTCCAGAACAGTTTAATGCTGTTATTAAAATTGAAGCGGTAAATCAAATTGATAAAAATACATATTCTATAGAAAAAGGCGTCCCTCCCTGGAATCACATTCGTTCTATTGGAGAAAGTGCAGTTAAGGGCAATCTTCTGATCACTGCCTCTCACAGACTGAAAGATTATGACCTGGGAGCCCTGCTGGAGGCAGGAATAACGGAAGTTGAGGTTTATAAAAAACCACTGATTACAATTATTCCTACAGGAGATGAGCTTATTACGGCAGAAAACACTCCTCAAAAAGGGGAATTAGTAGAATTTAATTCTCAGATGGTGAGTTCAGCCCTCAAAAAATGGGGAGCAGAGGTTAAAATAACAGGGATTATTCCTGACAATAAAGAGTTAATAAAAAAAGCTTTTAGTAAGGCAGTAAAAGAAAGTGAAATGGTTATTGTTCTTTCTGGCTCATCAGCCGGTAGAGGAGATTATACAATTGAAATAATCAAAAATAAGGGAGAAATTTTATTCCATGGTGTAAACATTATGCCCGGCAAGCCGCTAATTGCAGCTGAAGTAGAGAAAAAACCAGTTTTTGGCTTACCAGGTTATCCGCTTTCTGCCTGGCTTGACAATCAATTATTTATTCGCGAATTAATTTATCAACTGCAGGGAGTTTCAGCCCCGGAGTTTAATCAGATTGAGGCAGTGGTAAAAAGAAAAGTGCCTTCGGATATTGGTTTAGAAGAATTTCTGCGGGTTAATTTAATAGCCGAAGCTGACAATCAATATACTGCTGTACCATTAAAAAGAGGTTCTTCGGCAATGGAATCAATTGTTAAGGCTGATGGAATTATGCGGATTTCGGATAATAAAGAGGGACTCCATCCTGGAGATAAAGCTCCGGTAATCCTTTTAAATGATCAGAATAAACTGCAGAATAATTTACTTTTAATCGGCAGTCATGATCTGAGTCTTGATTTAATTAGAAATGAAGTCCGTAAAAGAAAGTATAATTTTGATTTAAAACTGCAGACAGTTGGTTCGATGGCAGGTTTAACATCTCTCAGGCGGGGAGAATCCCATCTGGCAGGGGCACATCTGCTTGATCCAGAAACAGGTGAATACAATATTTCCTATTTAAAAAGATTTTTTAAGGGTCAAAAATTAGTAGTACTCAATTTAGTCCATCGAGAACAGGGCTTATATCTTAAAAAAGGAAATCCGAAGAAAATTAATAAAATTCGTGATTTGGCCAAAAAAGAAATCAATTATATTAATCGACAGCGGGGAGCAGGTACTCGAGTTTTATTTGACTATTTGCTTTCTCAAAACAATATAGAATCAGAAAAAATAGCAGGCTATGAAAAAGAAGAATTTACTCATATAGCTGCCGCTGCTGCAGTAGGAAGGGGTTCAGCAGATGCTGCTTTAGGAATTAGAGCTGCTGCGGAAGTAATGGATGTAGATTTTTTACCGCTGGCAGAAGAAAAATATGATCTGATTTTTAAAAAAGATATCTTAGAAGATCCCCGGATTCAAAATTTAATTGAGCTGATAAATAAAGAAGATATAAAAGATGAAATTGAAAAAATGGGTGGTTATAAGTGTCGAGATACAGGTAAAATTAGAATCCTTGATTTATAAATGGAGGCCTCAAAATGCAGAATTTAAATGATCAACTGGGCAGAAAAATAGATTATTTAAGAATTTCAATAACTGACCGCTGTAACCTCCGCTGCCGCTATTGTATGCCGGCAGAGGGGGTAGAAAACAAAAATCATCAGGATATTTTAAGCTATGAAGATATTTTGAAAATAGTTAAAACTGGTATTGAAATGGGTATTAAAAAGGTGAGAATTACAGGTGGTGAGCCATTAGTTAGACTGGGAGTAGAAGATTTTATTTCACGTCTAAAAAAGCTTGACTTAGAGGACATCTCCATGACTTCAAATGCCATTTTACTTGCCGAAAAGGCTGAAAAATTAAAAGAGGCTGGCCTGCAGCGTATTAATATTAGTCTGGATACTCTTGATCCTGAAAAATTCAGAAAAATTAGCCGCAGAGATAATTTGACTGAGGTTTTAAAGGGGATCAGAGCTGCTTTAAAGGTCGGACTGGAACCAGTTAAACTGAATGTTGTTGTGATGAAGGGAATCA
Organism: Halanaerobium sp.; assembly: GCA_041694515.1. Taxonomy (GTDB): domain Bacteria; phylum Bacillota; class Halanaerobiia; order Halanaerobiales; family Halanaerobiaceae; genus Halanaerobium. Next base: position 11,864 of record JASMSZ010000044.1, on the reverse strand, counting down.
ATGATGATGAGTTATTTGATTTTGTTGAATTAAGCAGAAAAGAAAAGTTAAGTGTTAGATTTATAGAATATATGCCTCTGGGAGGAGAAGCAGAGGCAAAAAAATTTATCTGCAGCAGTGAAATAAAACATTTGATTCAGGAAAGATTTGAGCTGCTGCCGGCTGTGAGCATAGGAAACGGCCCGGCAAATTATTTTAAACTGCAGGGAGCCAGGGGAACTATCGGTTTTATCTCGGCAGTGAGTGAACACTTCTGCAGCAGCTGTAATCGTCTGCGTCTGACTGCAGATGGTAAATTTAAACCCTGTCTGGCTGGTAATCAGGAAATAAAAATTTCTGGAATGAGCAAAAAAGAAATAAAAACTGCTTATAAAAAAGCGCTTAAGCTTAAACCTACCTGTCATAATCTTAATTTTGAAAATCAGAATTTCAGCAGAAACATGTCTCAGATCGGAGGCTAAATAGATATGGAAAAAGAATTTTCTCATCTGGATCAGGATGGTAAGGTAAAGATGGTAGATGTTTCCGGAAAAGAAGTTACTCAGCGTACTGCCCGAGCAGTCGGTGAAATTAAAATGCAGCCAGAAACTTTAACGATGATTAAAGAAGGAAATATTAAAAAAGGAGCTGTAATTGAGACTGCAAAAATAGCCGGGATAACTGGGGCTAAAAAAACTTCAGATTTAATTCCAATGTGCCATCCCCTGCTTTTAAGCAGTATCAAGGTTGATTTTGATCTTGATTTTAAAGATAAAATAAAAATTGAAGCAGAGGTCAAAAACAGCGGTCAGACCGGTGTTGAAATGGAGGCACTGACAGCTGTTAACTTAGCGGCACTTACAATTTATGATATGGCAAAAGCAGTTGATAAATCAATGGAAATTGACAAAATCAAATTAATCTATAAAGCTGGAGGAAAGAGTGGGATTTATGAGCGAGAAGAATAATAATTTTAAAATAAAAACTGCGGTTTTAACAATCAGTGATAAGGGTTCCCGGGGGGCCAGAAAAGATTTGAGTGGTCCTGTACTTAAAGAGATGATGGAAAAAATAGGCGCCAAAATAGTTTATGAACAAATAATTGCAGATGAAAAAGCAGAGATTAAGGAAGCTTTAATTAAAATTACTGACCAAATATCAGCTGATTTAATTTTAACTACAGGTGGTACAGGTTTTGCTGAAAGAGATATTACTCCTGAAGCTACACTAGAGGTTATAGAAAAAGAAGTGCCTGGAATTCCGGAAAAGATTAGAGCTGATACAATTTCTATTACTCCCCAGGCTGCTTTATCACGTGCCAGGGCTGGAATTAGAGGCAGGACTTTAATTATCAATTTCCCCGGTAGTCCGAAAGCGGTCAGAGAATGTCTGCAGGCAGTGATTGATATTATTCCTCATGGAGTAAAAATTTTAAAAGGAGAAATTACCGAACATCAGCATAAACACAAAAATTAATTTAATGAGGTGCGGCAAATGGAAGCAAAAGTAAAAGCAGTCTGTCTAAGTGAAGAAAAAGGAACAACTAAAAAAGTAATAGCAAAAGGTCAGCTGATTGAAAATTTTGGTTTAAAAGGTGATGCTCATGCCGGGAAATGGCATAGACAGCTCAGCCTTCTGGACGAGAGCAGTATTGATAAAATGCGTGGTCAGGGTTATGAATTGAAATTCGGCGATTTTGCAGAAAATATAACAACCGAAGGAATTGAAAATTTATTTCAGCTGCCCGTAGGTCAGAAATTAAGAATCAACGGAGAAATTCTGCTGGAGATTACTCAGATCGGTAAAAAATGTCATCATGACTGTGAGATTATGCGGACTATTGGGGACTGTGTAATGCCTAGAGAAGGTGTTTTTGCTAAAGTGATTAAGGGTGGAGAGATTAAGGCTGGAGATAAAATAGAAATTTTAAATAAATAAATTTTTATAATTAAGAGCAGAACCACGAATAGTTTTACAGTTTTTAAAACTTAAAATTTGATTTTTTTAAGGTTTTCCTTTACTATTTAAATGTAAATATCATTAACTGGTGAAAAATAACACAATCTTTGGTTTGGTAATAATAATTAGCGTTTATAAGGAGGAATAATAATGGAAATGATAGGAGTCAGTGCTTCTGCCAGTAAGGCAGGTAAGACGACTTTAATTTCCTTAATGTTGGAAGACAGCTGTCCCAGGACTGCAGTTATTAAAACATCGATCAATAATGAACTTGATCAATATAAGGTGATTAACGATCCCAGAGTGATTAATCAGGCAGGCACTGACACAGCAAGAGTTGTTGAGCATGGCGCAGATAAGGTAATACTTTTAGAAAGCCCTGCTGCAGAACTGCCAAGTGCTTATCAACTGGCGCGTAATTTATTAGATGATGATATAGAACGGCTTTTTATTGAGGGTAATACAATTATTAATTTTTTAAACCCGGATCTCTTATTTTATTTAGAAAATAATGATGAATTGGAAAAAAAATCAGCAAAAATGGTAAAAAACAGAGCCAATGTTAAAATAAATACTAATGCCCTACTTTCAGCCGGTAAATTAACAGATTTGCCCTTTACAATTCAGCCGGAAAAAATGACCTGTAATCAGGCCTTTCTTTTAGCTGACCTTCTCAAAATTTCAGCAGGCCAGGTTGGAAAAATTGTAAAGGAACAGGGTGTAAAGATAGTTAAATGTCAACTTGGATTATTTTAATCTGATTTTCAGAAAGAGTATTTGATAAACTTGACTAAGAGTCGAAAAAGTGATATAAATTTATATAGACCAACTAAGGAAGGTGAATATTTTGCGAAGAGCAACTATAACAGGTCTGGGTAAATATCTCCCGGATAAGGTAATGACAAATCATGATTTAGAAAAAATAGTAGATACTTCTGATGAATGGATAAAAACAAGAACAGGAATAGAAAAAAGAAGAATTGCTGCTGATGATCAGGCAGCATCTGATTTAGGAGTTGAAGCTGCAAAAGAAGCTTTAAAAGATGCAGAACTTGATGCAGAAGATTTAGACTTAATTATTGCAGCTACGATTACTCCAGATATGATGTTTCCAGCTACAGCCTGTCTTATTCAGGATAAAATTGGAGCGAAAAATGCTGGTGCTTTTGATTTAGAAGCTGGCTGTTCCGGATTTGTATATGGAGTGAGTGTTGCGGCCAATTTTATAGAATCAGGAATGTATGATAATGTAATGGTTATTGGAACTGAAGTTCTTTCCAAAATTTTAAACTGGGAAGACAGAGGAACCTGTGTCTTATTTGGAGATGGTGCTGGAGCAGCAATTTTATCTGCAGCTGAAGAAGGCGGATTTCTTGCTACTGATTTAGGTTCTGATGGTTCAGGGGCAAGTGCTTTATATCAGCCTGCTGGAGGTTCAAGACAGCCTGCTTCTCATGAGACAATTGATCAAGCCGGTCATTTTCTATATATGGAAGGAACACCAGTCTTTAAGTTTGCGGTTAAAACAATGGGCAAGGCCTCACTAAAAGTGCTCAAAAAAGCCGGAGTTAAAAAAGAGGAAGTTGACCTGCTGGTTCCACACCAGGCAAATACCCGAATTATTGGGGCAGCAGCAAAAAGATTAAAACTAGCTGATGATCAGGTCTATGTTAATCTACCTGAATATGGAAATACCTCAGCAGCTTCAGTACCGATTGCACTGGCAGAGGCTAAAGAAAAGGGTCTGGTCAAAAATGGTGATAAGGTTGTATTAGTAGCCTTTGGAGCTGGATTAACCTGGGCATCTGCAGTTTTAGAGTGGAATGACCTAAAATAGATTTTTTTAAAACTATTTTAAATCAGGTTTTATATTTTTAAATGCTGGATTTCATAAATATAAATACTTAAAGTATACAGGAATTAATTGGAAAAATAAGTGAAGAAATATTAAACTGGAGGCTTTAAAATGAGTGATAATTTAGTTTTTATGTTCTCAGGACAGGGTTCACAGTATGTTGGGATGGGAAAAGAGTTATATGAAAATTATGAGGCAGCTAAAAATATTTTAGATGAAGCCAATCAGATACTGGATTTTGATTTAAAAGATCTGATTTTTAACGGCCCGGAAGAAGATTTAAATGATACTAAAAATACACAGCCTGCTATTTATACTGTAAGTGCTATGGTAAAAGCGGTACTCAATGAAAATGGACTTCAGGCATCTGCAGCGGCTGGCCACAGTCTTGGTGAATATTCCGCCCTTCATGCAGCTGGTGTGCTATCTTTTGGAGATGGCTTAAAATTAGTTCGCCGCCGGGGTGAGCTGATGGATCAGGCAGATCCGGACGGTAGAGGAACCATGGCAGCAGTAATTGGTCTTGCTGACGAAGAAGTGGAAGCAGTTTTAGAAGAAATTGATGGAATTGTAGCAGTTGCAAACTATAATTCTCCCGGTCAGGTAGTTATTTCCGGAGAGGTTGAAGCAGTAGGAGCAGCCGAAAAAGCACTGTCAGAAAAGGGTGCTAAAAGAGTTATTCCTCTTTCAGTTAGTGGAGCTTTCCATTCACCTTTAATGGAGCCAGCTAAAAAAGAATTAAAAAATACTATTGAAGCTGTAGATTTTGAAGATGCTCAGATTCCTTTAATTGCTAATGTTACTGCCGATTATGTAAATAGCAGCCGTGAAATAAAGTCTGCTTTAATTAAACAGCTGGACAGCAGTGTGCGCTGGGTAGAAACAATTGAGCGTTTTAAGGAAGATGGTTATGAGGATTATGTTGAAGTTGGACCGGGAAGAGTTTTAAAAGGCTTAATGAGAAGAATAGATCGCTCACTTAATGCTTATAATGTTGAAGACGAAAAGAGTTTAAAAAAGACCTTAAAGAAATTAAAATAGGATAAGATATTGATTAATAAGATTGTTTTAGGAGGAGATTAATTAAATGAGTAAAAGAGTTGTAATCACAGGTGCTGGTGTTGTTCATTCTTTAGGTACAGAATTAAATGAATTCTGGGAAAATATTAAAGCCGGTAAATCAGGTGTTTCCAAAATCGAAAATTTTGATGCTTCTGATTTTCCAAGTCAGATTGGAGCAGAACTTAAGGATTTTGATCCAGGAGAGTACATAGATCGTAAGGAGGCAAAGCGTTTAGCTCTTTACAGTCAGTATGCTATTGTTTCTGCAATGAAAGCTTTAGAAAATGCAGATCTGGAAATAACTGATGAGATTGCTGATCGGACTGGTGTTATTGTTGGTTCCGGTATTGGTGGAATTGAAGTTTTTGAAGAACAGGTAGAAAAACTAAACAGCAGAGGTCCAAGAAGGGTAAGTCCTTTCTTTATCCCGATGATGATTTCGAATATGGCAGCGGGTAATGTTGCAATTTATTCTGGTGCAAAGGGACCAAATATGAATACAGTAACAGCCTGTGCATCTGCAACAACAGCTATTGGAGAGGCTTTTGAAACTATTACCAGAGGTGCTGCTGATATTATGATTGCCGGTGGTACAGAAGCTTCGATTACTCCATCTGCTGTTGCAGGTTTTGGTAGTATGAAAGCTTTATCAACTAGAAATGATGAACCAGAAAAAGCAAGTCGTCCTTTTGATAAGGATCGTGATGGTTTTGTAATTGGAGAAGGTTCAGGAATTGTAATTTTAGAGACACTGGAAAATGCTAAAAAGCGCGGAGCCAATATTATTGCAGAAGTGGTTGGTTATGGAGCCTCCGGTGATGCCTATCATATTACTTCTCCAGCACCAGAAGGAGAAGGTGCAGTTAGAGCAATGAAGGCTGCTATTGATAGAGCTGGTATGAAGCCAGAAGAGATCAATTACATTAATGCTCATGGTACATCAACACCTTTAAATGATAAGTATGAGTCAACCGCCATTAAAAAATTATTTGGAGACCATGCCTATAATCTAAAAGTGTCTTCCTCAAAATCAATGACCGGACATTTATTGGGAGCTGCTGGTGGAATTGAAACTATTATTTCTGCGATGGCAGTTAAAGAAGATATTGTACCTCCAACCATTAATTTCGAAGAAGCTGGAGAAGGCTGTGACCTCGATTATCAGCCAAATAAAGCAGGAGAAGTTAAATTAAATGCTGTTTTAAGTAACTCCTTTGGCTTTGGTGGTCAGAATGCATGTGTTGTTGTTAAAAAATATCAGGACTAAGGAAAAAAGATATAATATATATAGGTACCTGGTACAAAACAGCTGTTTTGTACCAGGTACCTATAAAAAATAAGACCTGCTTGTTAATTTAATGAGCAGGTCTTATTTGTTTAGGCAGGCATAAATATCTAAAAACATATTGTAATTTTCAGAAAGATATTATATTATTGGTATATAATTAAATATTATTTAATTTATTAAGTGTAAATTAATATTTATCTGGAGGTTATAGGATGAGACTTACAATCGCTTTAGGAGGAAACGCAATTTTAAAACCGGGTCAAAAGGGGACAGCAGCCGAACAAATGTCCAATGTATATCAGAGCTGTCAGCAGATAGGGGAATTAGCAGCTGCAGGGCATGAGATTATTATTACACATGGTAATGGTCCTCAAGTTGGGAATATATTAATCCAGCAGGCTTCTTCAAAGAAAATACCGGCTCTACCCCTGGATTTTTGTGGAGCTCAGACTCAGGGATTTATTGGCTATATGATTCAAAACAGTCTTTTAAATGTTTTTAAAGATAAAAATATCAATATACATAGTACCTCAGTAGTAACCCAGGTTCTGGTTGCGGAAGATGATCCTGCGTTTAAGCAGCCTTCAAAACCGGTAGGACCATTTTTTAATCAAGAACATGCATTAAAACAGGAAAAAGAAAAAGGAGAGAAATGGGTTGAAGACAGCGGTCGGGGCTGGAGAAGAGTTGTTCCCTCACCAGAGCCGCTTAAAATTATCGAAAGAGAATTGATTAATGATTTAATAGAGAAAAATAGAATTGTCATTGCAGCAGGAGGAGGCGGAATTCCTGTTGTCGAAAAGGAAGATGGTTTTAAAGGGATAGAAGCGGTAATTGATAAAGATAGAGCAGGCTGTATTTTAGCACAAAATACTAGCTCAGACTTCTTTTTGATATTAACAGATGTGGATAATGTAATGATTAATTATGGAACAGCAGAAGAGAAAGCTTTAAAAGAAGTCAGTATTACTGAAATAGAAAAACATCTGGCAGAAGGACAATTTGGAAAAGGAAGTATGGCCCCAAAGGTAGAATCGGCAGTTAAATTTGTCAGAGAAGGAGGCAAAAAAGCTGTAATCACCTCACTTGATAAGGTAACAGCTGCTGTTAGAGGGGAAGCAGGGACAATAATTAGAAAAAATAAAAGCTGAATTATTAATTGTGATCTGATTTGAGTATTTTTAAACTAATTATTTTTATAATAAATTGAAATTATCTTTAAAAAAATATATAATCAACCTAAAGTCGATTATATATTTTAAGGAAAGAAGGTATTTTTTAAATTATGAAAGTATATGCTCTTGTTGGACCCAGTGGAACAGGTAAAAGTCACCGGGCTGTTTTGCTGGCAAATAAGTATCAGATTCCATTAATAGTTGATGATGGTCTTTTAATATATGCTGGTAAAATTATGGCTGGAAGTTCTGCCAAAAGGGAAGAAAGTAAAATGGGGGCCATTAGAAGAGCCCTGTTTTTTGATGAAAAACAGACCAAAGAAGTTAAAGGATGCATAAAGAAAATTGATGAAGATAAAATATTGATTTTAGGTACCTCGCTTGGAATGGTAGAGCGAATTAATGAAAGACTGGAGCTGGGGGGGATTGATCAATATATTAATATTGAGGATATTTCATCCTCTGAGGAGATAGAAAAAGCGCTTTCAGTTAGAAACAATGAAGGTAAACATGTAATTCCGGTACCCACTATTGAGGTTGAAAAAGATTTTTCCGGTTATTTGCTGCATTCATTAGATCTTTTTTTTAAAAAGGATAATAAAACTATCAGACATGAAAAAAGTATCGTCAGACCCAGATTTAGTTTTTTTGGAAACCTAAGTATCAGTAATCGGGTTCTGGTTGATTTAACTAGATATTTAATTGATCAATTTGATGAGATTACCGATTACAAAAAGGTAAAAGTAGATGAAATTAACAATCAATTATTCTTGAATCTTGCGTTAGAAGTAAATTATGGACTAATTATACCAGAATATATTAATAAATTTAAGAAATTATTAAAGGAACATTTAGAAAATAATACAGGTATAAATGTTAAAGAAATCAATATTGAAATTTATTCTTTAATGTTAAAGAGTAATGAGTAATGAAATTAGGGAGGTATTTTTGTGAGAAAATATCACGCAAAAAAGCTTGATAAGGAAGCACTTTATCCTTATCAGCCGTGGAAAATTACTGAACAGGAATTTTTAATTAATACCAATCATCATAATGAGGCCATATTTGCTTTGGGAAATGGCTATATGGGATTAAGAGGGACTATTGAAGAAGATTATCCCGGCAGTGAAGATACTACAACTCCAGGTTTTTATATTAATGGGGTCTATGCTTCAGAAGAAATAATTTATGGTGAAGAAGCTCCAAACCTTCCACAAAAGGGGCAGACTATTGTTAATCTTGCGGATTGGAGCGAAATAAATTTATATATTAATGAAGAAAAATTAAATTTATTAAAAGGTCAAATTCATGATTATAAACGAGAACTTGATCTGAAACAGGGAGTTCTGCGCCGTAAGATAATTTGGGAAGATCGACAGGGAAGAAAAATAGAAATAAAAATCACCCGTTTGATTTCATTAAGTCGTGAACATATTGGAGCAATAAGATATCAGTTTAAGGCGATTAATTTTTCCGGTAAAATTAGTGTTAATTCTGCTGTAAATGGAGATGTAAGAAATCATCATCATCTCAGAGAAAAGAGAGCTTTAGAGGTCATTGAAAGCGAAATAGACACTAATACGGGTCATCTATTACATAAAGTTAAAACTAGTGATTTTAAGGTTGCCTATGTAGTGGAGCATTTATTAGATGAATATTCAAAAGATAATTGTGAAGTTAATAAAAGATCTTCAGATAATCGAATTGACTGGATTTTTGAGATTAATGCTGTGGAAGGTGAAAAATATACAATTGATAAAATTGTTGGTATAAATCACTGTAAGGAAGAAGCAGAAAATCCTCTGAGTGCTGCTCGAGCTTCAGCAGCCAGGGCTTCAATTACCGGTTTTGAAAATTTAGTAGAAGAACAGGCAGAGTTCATGTCTGGTTACTGGCAGGATGTCGATGTAAAGATTGAAGGTGCAGAAGTTCTACAGCAGGCATTTAGATTTAATGCTTTTCATATTCTGCAGGCGGCCGGAAAAGACGGCCAGACAAGTGTTGCAGCTAAAGGGATTAGTGGAGAATATTATGAAGGTCACTATTTCTGGGATACGGAGAGTTATATTCTTCCGTTTTTTGCTTTTCAACGACCTGAGGTAGCAAGGAATTTACTGCTTTATCGTTATAATACACTGAATAAAGCAAAGGAAAATGCTGCTCGGATGAGACTTGAGGGAGCATTATATCCCTGGCGGACAATAAATGGAGAAGAGGCTTCTGGTTTTTTTATGGGTTCTACTGTTCAATATCATATCAATGCTGACATTGCTTATGCAGTTAATTTGTATTATCAGGTTAGTAGAGATCAGGAATTTATGGAAAATTATGGACTGGAAATATTAATTGAGACTGCCAGAATGTGGCTTAGTCTGGGCAGTTATATTCCTATGTATGATAATAAATTTTGTTTTAATGAAGTTTGTGGTCCTGACGAATATAAACCTGGCGTAAACAATAATGCTTATACAAATTATATGGCAAAGTTTAACTTAGATACTGCTATTAAAATGGCTGAGATCATTAAGGATAAATCACCGGAAAAATATAAGAGAGTTGCTGAAAGAATTAATTTAACTAACAACGAAATTGATAGGATGCGTGAAGTTGCAGAAGATATTTATTTACCATATAATGAGGAATTAGAAATAACTCCTCAGGATGATTCATTTCTCTATAAAAACCCAATTGAAGTAGATAATATACCGGAAGCTGAACTGCCTTTAGTTAAAAACTGGCATCCCCTTATAATCTGGCGCTATCAGGTTATAAAACAGGCTGATGTTTTATTATTAATGCTGCAGTTAGGAGATCAGTTTGGTAGAGATTTAAAAATTAGAAATTATGATTATTATGAACCTAAAACTACTCATGATTCTTCCCTGTCTCCGGCTATTTATAGTATTCTGGCTTCGGAAATTGGCTATAAGAATCAGGCCTATAATTATTTTATGCAGACAGCAAGACTTGATTTAGATGATTTTAACGAAAATGTTTATCAGGGTGTTCATACTGCCTGTATGGGTGGTACCTGGCTGGCACTGGTTCAGGGTTTTGCCGGAATGAGAATGTTTAATAATAAGCTGTATTTTCATCCTCATTTACCTGATGGCTGGGATAAATATCAGTTTAGACTGCGTTTTAAAGGAAGTCAGATTGAGATTACAATTAAAGAAAATAAAGCAAAATATATGTTATTATCAGGTGAAAAGGTGGAATTTAAACATTATGATCAGCTAATCATTTTAGAAGAAAGTAATTTATGTCAGGAAGTAGAAATTTAAAAAGCAGGTGTAATAGATGGATTACAGGAAAAAAATATATATACTGCTTACAGTAGGAATTTTCTTTTTATCGCTTTCTGGAATATTGATTAAAATAGCCACTGCACCACCTCTGATAACGGCCTTTTATAGAATGTTTTTAACAGTACTTCTTTTAAGCCCGTATTTCTTTTTTAAATATAGAAGCAAGCTTCGCTATTTTTTAGATTACCGACCAATAATGGTCGGTTTTCTCCTGGCAGTTCATTTTATATTATGGATCAGTTCGATTCAATATACCGATATTTCTAATTCGGTTATTTTTGTAGCAATGCAGCCGCTATTTACAATTATTTTAGAGTATTTATTTGCCAGAGAGGATTTAAAAGAAGGAGCAGTTATCGGAATCATCATGGCTTTAATTGGAAGCTCAATTATCAGTATTGGAGATTTTTATCAGCTGGGAGATAAACTGTTTGGTAATTTTTTGGCCCTGTCGGCAGCTTTATTTGCTTCTTCTTATTTATTTATAGGGAGAGGTGTACGCAAAAAGCTTGAATATTTTCCTTATTTATATATTTTATATAGTTATGCTGCCTTATTTTTAGGAATAGGAGTTTATTTCTTTGATTTACCCTTTAGCGGTTATGGTCTTAATAACTATCTAATTTTTTTAGCTCTGGCAGTTGGCCCAACCTTAATTGGACATTCGATACTTAATTTTGCAGTGCGGTATTTATCAACTTCAATTGTTTCACTTTCGATTCTGGGCGAACCTATTATAACTACATTTTTGGCCTGGCTGCTGTTAAATGAGGCTGTTCGACTAACAACAATTTTTGGGGGAGCTTTTATTCTGGGTGGTATTTATCTGGCTTCAGTTTACAATAACCATCAAAAACGGAAGCAGAGCAAGCTAAATAGTTCATAGAGTTAATTTAAGTTTTAAATTAACTCTCTTTAACTATCAGTAAATTAATCAACATCAATTAAAATTATTTAGTTGTCTGACTGGACATTTGTCCACTTAACATATAAAATAATAATTGAGAAAACTTTATTTAATTCTGGGAGGGATAAATTTTGCTAAAAAAAGTTGCAAATACAGTAAGAGGTTTAGCTGCAGACATTGTCGAAAAGGCAAATTCGGGTCATCCAGGAATGCCAATCGGCTGTGCTGATATTGGAGCACTATTATTCGGAGAGGTAATGAATTTAGATGCATCAAAATCAGACTGGCCTAATAGAGATCGCTTTGTACTGTCAGCAGGACATGGTTCAGC
>JASMSZ010000043.1:0-4702 GCA_041694515.1 Halanaerobium sp. | reverse complement strand
TCTTTAAAAATTATAATTTATAGCAAAAGATGTATAGTCATTGGCTTCAAACTGACCAAAATCTGTATCTTGATCTCCACTAAAGATCTTATGGGATATAGTAAAAACTAAATCCTGTTTTAACTCATAATCAACAGCTGCTTCTAAACTATAATCATGATCCTGCAGATTATAAACCCAGGTTAATTCGGGAATTATTTTTTCATTTTGATAACTATCTTCTAATCTTAAAACAGCTCTATTGGTAATATAATCTCCATCTTGATTATATTCTACATCTGTTAGACTATTACCTTCAATTTGATCATCGTCTAATATCTTTTCACCTGTAAACTGCAGATTCAAATTAAGATTGCTAATTGGCAGGTCACGGTCACCACCAATTACCCAGGCTATTTTATTATTTCTAACAGCTGTGTTATCACCATCTGTATCATCAGTTCTATAATAAGCTAACTCTAAACGGCTGTTAATATTAGCAATTACACGGGCCAGCTCAAAACCAAAAACATCTACTTCATCATAATGAAGGTCAGCAGCTTCTAAAACTGAAGAAAATGTACTATTTCCAGCTTTAAATTCTTTATATTTGTCATTTAAAGCAGCTTTATCATAACCTGGTGTTCTCAAGTAACCATGATAATAACTTAAACCATAATCAGTACCAGCACGGCTGTCTGTAAATCTTAAGCCAAATTGATTATCTTCATCAGCTGCAGCATCTTTCACCTGTGAAATAACCTCTGCTTCTGTTTGATTAGTCGCGGCAGAAATTTTTCTTAATGTCAAATCAGACGACTGAGCTGTAAAAGGATTTATCACCCAATTTCCTAAAGGACTCTCCGGATCTTCTGCCAAACGATTAGGAGTAAAACCAGGTGTATAAATAAATTCTAAATTTGCATTACCACCTCTAAAAAAGCGATCAACTTTGATCATTTCTTCTCCGATTTGACGCTCTTTATACTCTGGATTAATAAAATCACTTAAATCCTCAGCATTAATATTATCTAGAACATGAACTTTATCACCTTTACCCCAGATTACAATATTTTTACCGAAAGTAAAGTTATATTGCTCACCATAATATTTATAATAAACCTCATTAAAATCAATTTCTTCTACTGCTCCCACCTGATAATCAATCTTGACTTTAAATTCATGCTCAAGACCTGGATAAACAAACTCCAGATCTCCCTTTAAATTTTCTTCTAAATCACCATCATCCGTAAACAATCTAAACTCAGGTTCAATCTCACCACTTATATCTAAAGCTTCATCTTCCGCTTCACTTTCATAAAAACCACCCCCATCAAAGGCTGCTGCTGGAATAGCTAAGCAGAGTATAATCAGCATCGAAAAAACTAATGATTTAAACATCTTTCGTTTCATATTAAGACCCCTCCCCCGGGTAAGTCTATATTTTATCTACCAGTTTTTAAGAACTGCTGGCTAAATCTTTTATCATTAATTTCAACATTATATTCCAGCAGATAATTATTATCTCTTTTCTTAACATAGAGATTTGTTTTGTGACCACTATCTAAATTTTCCATTACAGTTGAAAATACTGTCCAGATACCATCAATTTTTTCGATATCACTCTTAATTTTCATTTCTTTATAAAGTTCTTTGCTATCTTTGTCATACATTTCAATTTTAACTGGAATATAGTGTTCTTTAGTTATCCAGCTGATAGTTTTGGCATACTGTTCTTCGGCTGGATTTTTAGGAGTTGCTTCCACTACATAAGTTTCATAATCATTATATTCTTCTTCTTTTAATAATTTATATTCAAAATCATCAATTTCTCTGGATTTCAGATCATCATAGGTAAAATCAGACCCCATAAAGGAATCTCCACCCTGTCCACCAGAGATTCTGCGGACTCGACCTAAATCAGGCAGATAGATCCACTGGTCATCATCTTCCCCATCATTTTCTTTTTGCAAAAATCTTGTGTTTTTAATAGAAGAAGGCTCGTGAAAAATTATGATATTATGATTGAGATCTTTCTCAAAATCAACTTTCTGGGACCAGACTTCTAAAACTCTCGGTCTAACATCACCATTAGCATCAATTAAGTCCATTCCCATCAGAGCATGTCTGCTGTCACCAGTATCTCGATCATCTACTCTTTCCATAATTTCACGTCCATCAATGGCTGCAGCTGTCATATTTAAACTGCCAACAATAAATAATGTCATTAAACATATTGAAATAATTTTTATTTTTTTCTTCATTATAATTTTCCTCCTATTTTGTCAATTTAATATTCTTTGCTAATGAACTCTGGTTTAAATATATTTAATAATAACGGTAAAATTGTTAATGATGCTATTGAAGATGTACACATTGTTACCGCAATTAGAAAACCTAAATAGATCAATGGATAGAAATTAGAGAATAAAAGCACCAGGAATCCTGCTGCTACAGAAATAGCATTAAAAATTATAGCTTTACCTGTAGTAGTTAAAGTTCTTTGAGTTACTAAATGAAGATCATCCTCTTTTATTCTTTCAGCATGATATGAATGCAAGAAGTGAATTGTATAATCTACCCCAATACCTATAGCTATAGAAGCAACCATAGCTGTTCCAACATCCAGCTTTATTCCTAAATGACCCATTAAACCAAAATTAATGATTAATGAAAACGCCAGTGGAATAATACCATATAAACCGGCAATAACTGATCTAAAGGAAATAGTAACAATTAAAAAGACTATAATAAATGAAATCATTATACTTCTAGTTTGACTGCTAACTATTAAATTGTTAGCTTCTAAGGCCATTGCTGCATTACCGGAAACAGTAAGCTTGTAATCTTCCGGGAAATTATCACTATAATCATAAATTTCTTTTCTTACTTTTTTAGCAGCTAAGTTGCTGGGATTATTCAGCTGTAATAACATCTGGGCTTTATCTGGTTCTAACTGATCATTAATTAAATCATCAACACTACCGGAATATAATAACAGATATTGTGAAATTAAATTCTGTAAATTCTGTTTAGATGCTGCCCCATATTTATCTAAATCAGTCGGAATTTCATAATAAGCTGCAGCCTGATAGTTCATTTCTTCTGCTAATAAATTTACTAATTCTCCTGCATTAATATTCTTCTTTTCCGCTCTTGTTAAAGCAGCATTTAAGAGTTGGATAAATTCATACTCTGAAATATTTTTTTCTCTAGCAGGGCCTTCTAACACCTCTCGTTTAGGTTGAGAATTAGTTGATTTTTTGTTTTCAGTTTGATAAAAACTGGAACTATTAGCTTCTAAATTTTTCTCGTCTTCATTATAAAAACTTGATGCACTCGCTTCACTATCACCTTCATAAAAACTAGAACTGGTTTCTGAACTCTCATTAGTTTTCACAGCATTTTCTTCCCTGTTAGTAGAAGTTTTAGTTGTTTCTGCCTCTGGATAATTCATTACCTGGTTCATTCTTTTAATATAATCTGTTATCGAAGAGGCTTTACCAACTTCATCAAAATGAGAAACTAAATGCTGCTGCAGCCCATCCATCTGGGTTAAAATATCAGGATGATTTAAATCTCCCATTTCTTCACCTTCTACCATAACCCTCATGATATTAGTACCTGCAAAATTATCATTAATAAAATCATCTGCCTGTCTAATTTCTGTATCTTCTTTAAACATCTCAATTAATGGAGTATCTACAATTATATCTTCAAATCCAAGAAATGAACCACTTAAAATTAAAACAGCAAGAATAATCATGCTTATTCTTCTTTTAGAATAAAAATTATGCAGTTTTTCTAAGATTGATTTAAACTCTGCAGTTTCAACATTTTCAGCCAGAACATCATTCTTTATGTTAGCAATTATAATTAGTAAGGATGGAATTAAAAACAGAGCAACTATAAATGCTGCTGCTATCCCAAATGCTGTAAAAATACCAAAACTTTTTATTGGTACAATTTGGCTTGAGGCCAGTGAACCAAAACCAGCTATTGTTGTTAAGGCTGCTAGAAATACTGCTTTTCCCATTTTATCTACTGTTTTAATAACCAATTCCTTCTGCTCTGATACTGAAATTTCACCCTGGTATTCATTAAGATAGTCATAATAATGGCTTAAAATATGAATCCCATAGGCACTTCCTACTGCAATTAATAAGACTGGTATTACTGTTGAAACCAGAGTCAGGTTAATACCAAGAAATGCCATTAAACCAATAGCCCAGATGCTGCTAACTAAAACTGTCATCAAAATTAAGACAACTGCTAAACTTCTTTTGAAAAATAGATACAGTATTAAAATCAAGACTCCTATAATAAAAGGGATTAAATACTTAATATCCTCGAGCATGCTGTGTCCCATTAAAACATTAACAGCTGCAGCTCCTGCGATATATATTTCTGTATTATTATTCTGATAGCTATCAGTTACTTTTTTAATTTGATAATAAGCGTTTTCCTTTTCTTGATTATTTAAACCATCATTTAGACTAATCAATATCTGGGTTGATTTGAAGTCATCTGAATACAAATTATTTTCATAAAGATCCCAGTTTAATGTTTTGCTTTTTATTTTTCTACTTTCTTCCTTATTTGTGGGTAATTCTTCCACAAGTTCTTCTACAATCATCCCTTCAGAACTACCTTCAATATAGTCAGCATTTGTTAATGAAGTAACTTCGTCAATACTGGGAATATTTTCTAGTTCAGAACTTAA
>JASMSZ010000042.1:0-1190 GCA_041694515.1 Halanaerobium sp. | reverse complement strand
TTCTAGAATCTTTGGCTTCAATTTTCTGCTGCAGTTGATCAATAAAGTATTTCATTTTTGCCTCCTCGGTCATCATAGACTAACTTACCACCAATAAAAGTCAGCTCATTTTTACCACTTAACTCCTGGCCGGCAAAGGGTGTATTTTTTCCTTTAGATTTGAATTTATTTTTTTCTACTGTCCATTCTCGTTCAGAATTAAAAATCAGAAGATCTGCTCTAGCTCCGTGTTTTAAACCTTCAGACTCAATATTTAATATTTCACCCGGATTATAATAATACATTCTGAGCAGTTCATCCCAGTCAATGATTTCTGTTTTAATAAAATTATGATATAAAAGTGCAAGTGCTGTTTCTAAACCGGAAATTCCAAAGGCTGCATAATCAAATTCTCCCAGCTTATCCTCAAAGGTGTGAGGGGCATGATCAGTTGCCAGCACATCTATTTCGCCAGCTTTTAATGCTTCGACCAAAATATTTTTATCTCTTTCCGAGCGCAGTGGTGGGTGAACCTTGGTGTCAGGATTATAATCTCCCACCTCTTTGTCAGTCAGCAGTAAATGATGAGGTGTGACTTCAAAAGTTAGATTCACCCCCCTGAATTTCGCATCTTTGACCAGATTTAAACTGCCTTCTGTACTTAAGTGAGCTATATGCAGATGAATCCCTGTCATCTCTGCCAGCACTATATCCCGGGCCACCATAATTTCTTCAGCAGCTGCCGAAATTCCCTTTAAACCAAAAATTGTTGAATAATAACCTTCGTGCATTACTCCATCCTGAGAAAGATTTTTATCTTCACAGTGGTCAATAATTGGCAGATCAAAGGCTGATGCATACTCCATTGCTCTCCTCATAATCTCGGAATTCATTACCGGATTTCCATCATCAGATAAGGCTTTTACCCCAGTTTTAGCAAGGGTCCCAATTTCTGAAAGCACCTCTCCTTTACTATCCTGAGTGATGCTGCCAATTGGGTAGACTCTAACTGCTGCCTTTTCAGCCTTATGTTTCATATGTTCAACTACAGCTGGATTATCCGCAATTGGCTTTGTATTAGGCATTGCGGCTACTGCCGAAAACCCTCCAGCTGCTGCTGCCTCCGAACCTGTTTTTACCGTTTCTTTTTCTTCATAGCCGGGTTCTCTGAGATGGGTGTGCATATCAATCAAAGCCGGAATGATAATTTT
>JASMSZ010000041.1:0-40722 GCA_041694515.1 Halanaerobium sp. | reverse complement strand
CAGAGTAGTGTTATTTGAACGAAATATCAAACTAAAGTTAGAGATTAAAATTAAGCACTTGCCAATAACTCATCAAACTTTTCCAGCACTTCGTTTTCCATTAGATCCCTCAATTTAGCGGAAATTGGGAAACAGACATCCTGATAGTCTCCGTTCCTCTTCCGTCTTGCAGGCATTGAAAGAAAAATTCCGTTCTTACCTTCAATAATCCGCATATCCCGAACAACAAAAGAGTCATCAAAGGTTACTGTTGCATAAGCCTTAACCATACTTCCATTAATCTCGACCGGAAAAACTCTGACATCTGTAATTTTCATAAATACACCACCTTTGGAATTATTTGTTAATAACATTATAATCCCATTAAATGTAAATGTCAAGGCTTATTTACTCATTTTTTCAATAAATTTCCATAATTCGTCTTTATCAGGAACTTTAAACTCCTTTTTTTTCCCTTCTGCTTCTATATAACTGCCCTTTTCAATCAATCTCCCTACTCTCATTAGCTCAATCTCATTTTCAGCAAAAACTGACTTTAGATCAACATCTGGAGGAGCAGCCATTAACATTGCCCCCGAAGAAATTAGAGCAGCCGGATCTAAATCCAATTTACTACAGAGCTCTTTTACCTCAGGTTTTAGCTTAAAATTATCCTTTTCAATTATAAATCCCAGTTCTGAGGCAGCAGCCATTTCTGCTATGGCACCATAAACCCCACCTTCAGTTACATCATGCATAGCCTTAACCCCATTTTTGCGGGCGATTCTGCTTTCAGGGATTACACTTAAAAGCTTTAAATATCCAGAAAATTTAGCTATAGCCTCACTGCTAACACCTTTTGTCATTAAATGCTCCTTATAATCACTGGCCAAAATATAGCTTCCTTCAATTCCCATTCCTTTAGAAATATAAAGAATATCTCCAGCTTCTGCAGCTGAACTGGAAGTTAATTCGTCTTTTTTAGCTTTTCCCAGAGCAGTAACGGTAATTATAGGTTTCTGGACCAGATCAGTTATTTCTGTATGTCCTCCCAGTACCTCAATCTCAATTGATTTTGCAGTACTTACAATTTCTTTCATTAAATCTTCGGCTTTTTTTTCATCCAGATTGGATGGTAATAATAAAACAATCTGAATCCCAAAAGGTTCAGCTCCAGCTGCTGCGATATCATTACAGGCAACATTAACAGCCAGATAACCAGCATTTTTTGCGGCACCTGTTATAGGATCAGAAGATACTACTAATAAAGAGTCGCCCAGATCAATTACTGCACTATCCTCACCCGGGCCAGCCGGTACCATTACATCAGAACGAAAATGTTCTATCTTATCCAGTATTGTTTTTTTTAGTTTATTCCCAGACATTTTACCAATTTCCAAAACTATCACTTCCCAAAATAATTATCCAGATGATGAGAAAGAGGAGTAGCTAAAACTCCTCCAATTAACATCTGAGAAAAATCAATCCCGATCTCAGGTAAAACAACTGCCCAACTCAACAAAAATCCTTTGGCCAGTGCATAACCTAAGATCATAAGATTACCACCAACAATTATCGCAAATATTTTTCTATCAAATTTCTGGTCCTGGTCCTGACTTGCAATCTTACCAACAACTATCCCCTCTAAACCCTTGATCACAAAAGTAAAAGGGGCCCAGATTGAATAACCAAGAATAATATCCATTAGAGCAGAACCAACCCCACCCGCAATTCCTCCAGCTTTAGCACCAAAGGTTAAAGCAATTGTATATATTGCTACTTCACCCAAATTGAAATAAGAACTGCTGGGACCTGGTATATGTAGATATGTCGCTACAGCTGTAAAAGCAATAAATAGGGCTAAAAAGGATAATGACCTGGTGTCAAGACTGCTCAATTTAATTTTCTTTAAATGTTCCTGAATATTTTCTCTACCTTCCATGTTTAATCTCCCCCAACTAAAATCTAGTAAGTTGTTAAATATTGGTCAATTTCCCAGCTGTGTACCTGTTTTCTATAGACAGACCATTCGATTTTCTTTGCTTCCACTAAGTGATTAAAAATATGTTCACCCAGAGCTTCTTGCATAAATTCGCTTTCCTGAAAATACTTAAGAGCTTCCTCCATTGACCCTGGTAAACTATTAATTCCTCTGGATTTTCTTTCTTTATAACTCATCTCATAAATATTATCAGTAGTCTGCTCTCCCGGATCAATTTTATTTTTGATCCCATCTAGTCCAGCTCTGAGCATTACAGCAGTTGCCAGATATGGATTTGCTGTTGGGTCAGGATTTCTCAGCTCTAATCTAGTACCATTACCTCTAGCAGAAGGTACTCTGACTAAAGCACTGCGATTTTGAGTTGACCAGGAGATATATACTGGTGCCTCATAACCAGGAACCAATCTTTTATAAGAGTTAATTGTAGGATTTAAAATAGCTGTAGTCTCTTTAGCATGTTTTAGTAATCCACCTATGTAATAATATGCGATTTCACTTAATCCATGTTCATCCTCTGGATCATAAAAAGCGTTTTTTCCATCTTTATATAATGACTGATGAACATGCATCCCAGAACCACTTTCTCCATAAATTGGTTTGGGCATAAAAGTAGCATGTAAATTATGCTGCATCGCAATAATTTTAGTTACAAATTTAAAAGTTGCTATATTATCGGCTGTTCTTAAAACAGGTGTGTATTTAAAATCAATCTCGTGCTGACCTGGAGCTACCTCATGGTGTGCAGCTTCAACTTCAAAACCCATTTTTTTAAGAGCCAGTACTGTATCCCGACGAGCGTCTCCACCTAAATCAACCGGAGAAAGATCAAAATAACCACCTTTGTCATGGGTTTTGGTTGTTGGATTGCCATCTTCATCTTTTTCAAACAGAAAAAATTCCGGTTCAGGACCGGCAAACATCTCATAACCCATTTTTTCTGCTTCGGCCATTGAACTTTTCAGTGTACCGCGGGGACAGCCAACAAAAGGCTCTCCATCGGGCAAATAAATATCACACATCATTCTGGCTGTACAGCCACCACTGGTTTCCCAGGGGAAAATTGCAAAGGTATCATAATCAGGTTTTAAATACATATCGGATTCGTGGATACGGGTATAACCTTCAATCGATGAACCATCAAACATTATCTTTCCATCAAGCGCATCTGGCAGCTGTTCAATTGTAATTGCCACATTCTTAATAATACCCAGAATATCAACAAACTGCAGTCGAATAAATTCCACATTCTTTTCCTCAGCAATCTTTAAAATCTTCTCTCTACTAAATTTTTCCACTTATTCTTCCTCCTCCTGGGAGTGCTTTTTATTATTTCGGGAAAGTTTTTTTATCAATTCTGAACGATTGGATACCGGATAAAGCGAATCTAAATCAACATCTGAATAATAATCAAAATGGTCATCAAAGCCAGATTCGACTTCAAAATTCTGATCAACTTCCGGTGTTCTCAGCTTTGAGCGCACAGTTTCTATACTATTACCGTCTGCCAGAAGGTCTTTGATTTTAGCCAGTCTCTTAATATCGTTTTCCGAAAAAAGACGCTGATTACCGCTGCTGCGGTCAGGAAAAATCAAGTCCTGCTGATCATAATATCGAATCTGCCTGGAACTTAATCCTGTTTTTCCCTTTGCTTCCTTCATTGTGATATTTTTTTCCCTTTTCATAGCTGTCACTACTCCCATAGTCCTAATAATTATTGCAGAAAGTATAACATGGATTCAAAACCATGTCAATCCCATGTTAGCTTTTATTTTCTCTAATCTTTTCTATTTTTAATAGCTATCAATTGTTTTAACAACTGTAACAAAATCATTTTTTCGGGGCCAGCCAGCAGCAATTTTTTCTGCCTTTTCTCTACTGTCATAAATTGAAAATACTGTCGGTCCACTGCCGGAGATCATTGTAAACTCAGCCTCGGTATTTTCAAATATATCTTTAATCTCCCTAATCTCAGGACATGTCTCTTCTGAAGCTTTTTTTAAATCATTTTTATAATCCAGACTCCAGTCTATTTTTTCATCATTCCTTAAATTATCCAGTACTAACTCAAAATTGAATTTTTGATAACCCTGTACCTCATCATATAATTTGTAAACTGCTGGAGTAGAAATTTTGAAAGCCGGGGTTACTAAAACCAGATACTTTTCCCCTATAAAAGGAAGAGGCTCTAGAATTTCGCCTTTACCGGAGGCATAAACTGTTCCTCCTTTGAGACAGTAGGGAACATCGGAACCGATAGCTTCTAAATCACTGTGCAGCTTCTTAAAATCTGCTTTAAGTTCAAAAAGCTGATAAAGACCCCTCATCACTGCTGCAGCATCTGTGCTTCCACCTGCCATTCCAGCAGCAATAGGAATATTTTTTTCAATATAAATTTCAACCCCCTGCTTAAGTTCAGGATTCTGTTCAAAGAAAATTTCCGCTGCCTGATAGGCCAGATTCTCTTTACCAGTAGGCAGTTCAGTATGTGATGTTTTGAGAATTATGCCTCCACTTTTTTTCTTTAACTTAATTCTATCTGCCAGACTAATACTCTGCATAATCATCTGCAGTTCATGAAAACCATCTTCTCTCAGCCCTTTAACATGTAGAGCAAGATTTATTTTTGCTGGTGCTTTTATATATAATTCTCGCATAATTATCCCCCAAATTAAATTTTATCAAGATATTTATCTAATGCTGTTTAAAATATTTCAAGGTTAATGATCCTTGTTTTTAAATATTTACTCTTAAATTATCTAAAAGGAAAACTATTAAAATTAAAGATTCTCATCCTGAACTGAGGCATAAAATAAAATGGCTGCTGATTTACCAGCATATAAATAAGATAAAAAGACAGTCCAATAACTGCTAAAGGTACTATAAACCAGAATCGGCTTTTTTGTAGTAAAATATGGAATCCCAAAATGATCAACAATAGGGGCCAGCTGCTGCGGAGAAAAAATATCAGCTTAAAATTATATTCACCCAGTGAGTCACCCAAAAATATTATTCCTGCAAAAATTAAAATTATTGCAATTAAACTGCGGTCCCTATTATCTGTCATTATTATCACCTTTAAGCATCAATACTCCAGCAGCAATTAAAATTAAAGGCCAGTATTTTTCCCAGTATAAAGCTGGAATCCAGATATCAATTAAAAAAATTGATCCAACTAAAATCATTATCACAGCAAATAATTTCCGGCGGTTATTAGTACTGCTGTCTGAACTCTGATCCTGATACTGCTGATAATATTCTTTTTCACTTTTTTTTCTGCACTTTGACTCATCATCTTTTTTTTCGGTTCTCTCATTTTCAGAGTTATGCCTCTGCTGGTGATCTGCCTTTTCCTGCTGTCTCTGCTCTTCAAGATAGTAATCATCTGACATTCTATACTCATTTTTAACAGGCTCCTCTGACATTACCAGCCAGGCGATAATATAGGCAATCAAACCTATACCCTGGAATAAAAAAATAAACAAAACGCCCAGCCTAATTAGAGAAGAATCAACATTAAAATAATCTGCCAGTCCACCACAAACTCCAGCAATCATTCTATCATCTCTAGAACGATATAATTTTTTGGACATAAATAATCTTCCTTTCTTTATTTAAAATTAAATTTATATTCACTTTTTAACTTTAATATTGAAGTTTCATTTCTGTTTATAGTATCGCAGATTTCTACTCTCTTGTCAAAGAAAAAAGTCGGGGTCAGTACCCGACTATAAGTAAGTTCTATGAAATTAAATCAACTCTAAACTTAATTACCTTTTTACAACTAATCAGTTTAATCAGCCAGTTCTGTAGAAAACTGTTCATTATATAACTGGGCGTATTCTCCACCATTTTAAATCAATTCTTTATGCTTACCCGTTCAGCTATGCCATTTTCAGTCAGAACAATAATCTGACCAGCCTCCGAATAGGATTCATAAACATATCTACATATAAGAACAAAATATCCTTCGGACAATCTGTAATATAGTAAGGTTAAATTTTGTTGATAGCGGAAATTATGAAACTATAAATATTATCCACAACAAACCATCAGGTATAATTTCCTAGCTAATAAAAAAGCTACCATCTGGCCTGCAGTTAGAGAGCTGTTATAAATAAAATAATCACCCGCTGCGAGAGTACTCAGCCGAATTAAGTTAATTAATAAAAAGGTTCATCCCCGAATGGAATTGAACCATGTTTTTCATTATTCCCCTATTTATTAATTAGAAATTTTATCACAGCCTCAGAATTATTGCAGCGGAAATTTATTTAAGCAAAAAAAGATACACCCCATAAAAGAATGCATCTTTAAACCTACTTATTAAAAGCAATTCAAAAAATATTATAGTAGCTTGATAGTAGTTTGCTTGAATTATTCCAGCTCAGTCCATTCGCCTGTTTTCATATAAACAGTACGCTCACAGATATTTGTAGAGTGGTCCCCAATTCTTTCTAAGAAACGACTGATGAACATCAGTGAAACACCCTGTTCAATAGTAGTACTATCTTTTTCCATAACATTTAAAAGTTCAGAGCTAATCTGTTTATCCAGGCGGTTGACTTCTTTATCTCTGAGAGCAATCTCCTTTGCCTTCTCAACATCCATATCCACAAAGGCCTCTAAACTTTCCCTGAGCTGCTGGACAACTATGTCTCTCATCCCCGGCAGTTCCTGCATTTCTTTAACTAAAGGCTGATCTCCAATATCCTTAACTCTATGGGCAATATTGGAGGCATTATCTCCAATTCTCTCTAAATCAGTTACCAGCTTAGAAATCACAATAATTTTTCGAAGATCAATCGCTACCGGCTGCTGAAGAGCTATTAAACGGGTACATTTTTCTTCTATATTAAGTTCATAATCATCTATTATATCATCATCCTCGATTACCTGATCAGCCAGTTCTAAATCTTTATTCATTAAAGCCTCAATACTCTGGCTAATACTCTCTCTAACCACACTTCCCATTTTTAACATTTCATTCTCTAATTTTTTTAATTCCGTATGAAAACTCTTACGAGAATCAATCATTTTAATTATTCCTCCTCAAAAATATCTCTTTAAAATCTATTAAAAAGATGGTGTCACAATAAATTTTTTGGGGTTAACTTTTAACCAAAACGTCCTGTTATATAGTCCTCTGTTTTCTGATTGGCTGGGTTTTCAAATATTTTATCAGTTTTATCGAATTCAATCAAATCTCCCATCAGGAAAAACCCTGTTTCATCAGAAACCCGGGCGGCCTGCTGCATGTTGTGAGTTACAATTACAATACTGTAATTTTCTTTTAAATCTGTTATTAAATCTTCAATTTTAGCTGTAGCAACTGGATCTAGAGCTGATGCTGGCTCATCCATTAAAAGAACTTCAGGTTTTACAGCTAAAGCTCTAGCAATACATAACCTCTGCTGCTGACCACCAGATAAACCTAGTGCAGATCTATCCAGACGATCTTTAACCTCATCAAATAAAGCAGCTCCCTTTAAACTTTCTATCACAATTTGTTCAATCTCTGCTTTATCTTTTACACCATGAACCTTAGGTCCATAAGCAACATTTTCAAAAACTGATTTCGGAAATGGGTTGGGCTGCTGGAAAACCATTCCTATCCGCTTTCTTAATCTAACTACATCAGTATTCCCAGAATAAATATCATCACCATCAAAGATTACCTGACCTTCCACCCGGCTGCCTTCAATTAAGTCATTCATTCTATTAATTGTTCTTAAAAAAGTTGATTTACCACAGCCTGATGGTCCAATTAAGGCTGTTACATTGTTTTCTTTGACCTTCATGTTTATATCATTCAGTGCCTGAAATTCATCATAATAAAAATCTAGATTTTTTATTTCAAGTACATTTTTATTTTTAGACATTAAATTTCCTCCTTAATTAATCCCGGCTAAATTTATAGCGAATAAATGTTGCCAGTCCATTTAAAGCAAATAAAATAAGCAGTAAGACAACACTTCCACTGGCGGCAACAAGTTCGTACTCACTCTTAGGTAATGAAGTCCAGTTAAAAATTTGAATAGGCATTACCGTAAAGCTATCCATGATTCCCTGGGGAGTAAACATTACAAAAGTTAAGGCTCCCATCATAATCAAAGGTGCTGTTTCTCCAATTGCTCTTGAGATCGCAAGAATAAAACCTGTCATAATCGAAGGAAGAGCAGAAGGAAGCACAACTTTATAAACAGTCTGCCAGTGATTGGCTCCCAGGCCATAAGACGCATTTCTTAATGAATTTGGAACACTTCTTAATGCTTCCTGAGCTGAAACAATAACAACCGGTAAAACTAATAAACTCAAGGTTAATGAACCGGCCAGAACACTTCTACCCAGCCCTAAAGTTCTTACAAAAACTCCCAATCCAAGCATCCCGTATATTATTGATGGAATACCAGCAAGATTTGCTATATTTAACTTTATTAAATCTGTTAATTTATTTTTGGGGGCATACTCTTCTAAATAAATCGCGGTTGCGGTCCCAGTTATAAAAGTAATTGGAATCATCAAACCTATTACATATAAAGTACCAAACAAACCAGCCTTAATACCTGCTTTTTCGGGGAAACGGGAATCAAAACGAGTAAAAAAGTCCCAATCCATCATTATAAAACCTTTAGAGAAAATATCGAATATTAAAGCAGCAAGAACCACTAAAGCCAGACCAATGAAAATTAAAAATATAACTTTAAAGATCTTATCAGTACGTTTTCTTCTTTTGTGTAAATCAGACATTAGTGATATACCTCCCTATACTTCATTAAGATCCACTGACTTATTATATTTAAAGTGAGAGTTAATAAAAACAGCAGCAGACCAACTGCAAAAATCGAATAATATTCCAGTGACCCAACTGGTGTATCTCCTAAACTAACCTGAACAATATACCCGGTCATAGTTTGAACAGGTTTTAAAAAGTTATCAGTTAATTGAGGCCTCATTCCCGCTGCAATTGCAACTATCATTGTTTCTCCAATAGCTCTGGAAATAGCAAGAATGAATGAAGAAACAATACCAGAAAGTGCCGAAGGCACCATAACTTTCGAAGCAACCTCAAATCGAGTTGAACCCATAGCATAAGCTCCCTGACGAATACTTTCTGGAACTGAATTTAGTGCATCTTCACTTAAAGAAATTACCATTGGTAAGATCATAATTCCCACAGCTATACTGGCACTTAATGCATTAAAGGTCTGAATTTGAGGAAAAATTGGTTTTAATATGTTTGGGGTGATAAAAGTTAAAGCAAAATATCCGTAAACTACTGTTGGAATCCCTGCCAGAATCTCCATAATTGGCTTAATTATTTTTCTGAAACGGGTGGAAGAATACTCAGTTAAATATACTGCACTTCCCAGCCCTACTGGAATAGCTATCAGAGCAGAACCCAGGGTGATCATCATTGTACCGGCAACTAAGGGGAGTACCCCATAACTTTTATTAGGTTCAATTAATGGATTCCATTTTATACCAGTTAAAAATTCTATAATAGATACTTCCGCAAAAAAATGGATCGAATCAGAAACAAGAATAACAATAATCCCGACCGTAGTAAATACTGAGATTAATGTTGCCAGCAGCAAAATATAATTAATCCAGTTGTTCCTACTGCTTTTAGAATTCATATGTCTTATTTTTTTATCAAATAAGATAGAATACCAGTTTGATTCTTTATCATTTTTCATCTTCATTTAACCACCTTTCTTAAAACTGCCAAAGAAGGGGCTAAAAAAGCCCCTTCTGGCATTTTATTATTTAATTTAATGCTTCTTAATGCTTCTTTAGTTAGTAATCTCAGCCAGCTTATTTAATGCTTTTTCATAACTTTCTAACGGCACATAACCAGTCTGAGGAACAATCTCCTGAGCATTATTGAAGTAAAACTTTAAGAAAGCCTTAACCTCTTCTCTTTTCGCTGCTTCATTCTTTACATAAATAAATAGTGGGCGAGATAAAGGAGTATATTTTCCATTACTGATTGTTTTAACAGAAGGGTCGACTCCATTAATAGCCAGCGCTTTAAGCTTGTCCTGGTTTTCTTCATAATATGCATAACCGAAATATCCCATTGCATATTTATTTCCAGCTACACCTCTAACTAAAACATTATCATCTTCACTTGCTGTATAGTCAGAGCGGCTTGCTCCTTCTTCTCCAACTATTGCTTCAGTAAAATAATCAAAGGTACCGGAATCCGCTCCTGGTCCATAAAGATCAATTTCTTCATCCGGCCATTCAGATCTCACATCACTCCACATTTGAACACTGCTGTTCGGTTCCCAAATTTGTTGGAGTTCTTCAACTGTAATATTATTTATCCAGTCATTTTCTGGATTGACTACAACAGTAATTCCATCACTACCTACAACAAATTTTGTATATTCAATCCCATTTGCCTTAGCTTTTGCAGCTTCACTCTCTTTAATTTCTCTAGAAGCATCATTAATAGCTGTTTCACCAGCAGTGAATTTTTCAAAACCGCCACCTGTACCAGAGACTCCAACTGTTACTCTGACTCTTGGATACTCATAGGAAAACTCTTCTGCCATTGCCTGAGTAATTGGATAAACCGTACTGGAACCATCAATCTTAACTGTCCCTTTAAGTTCCTGTGCAGCAACACTTGCTGGAAGAACTGCCAGAACTAATAGTGCAAGAACAAAAAATAATGCTGTAACTTTTTTCATTAATTTTTCCCCCTTAAGGAATTTTTAGTTTTTCTTTTTAATTTGACTCTGATTAAATGATAACAGTTAAATGTTACAGCAGTATGTCACTTATGTTAACAAAATGTTAACAAAAACTCCCCCGAAGAAAGGCGATTAAATTAATTTATTAATGTACCTTAAGCTATTAATTCTTTTATCTCTTCTACAGTTGCTACTCTACCTTTAATCTTAACTTCTCCATCAATACCAATTGCCGGGGTACTCATAATTCCAGCCATAGCAATTTCTTTCATATCTTCTACCTTCACTATTTCTGCTTCAATACCTGTTTCTGCCAGAGCTTTTTTAGCATTATCCGCTAAACTAACACAGTTTTTACATCCTGGCCCATAAATAGTAATTTCCATAATTAACACTCCTTAAATTTTAGTTTGTGATTTTATTCTTCTGTACCAGGTACAAAAAAGCCTTTTTGTACCTGGTACCAATATATATATTTAAACAAAAGTCATAACAAAATTAAACATATAACCAACACCAATAATTGAAACTCCAACAACTGTTACAAAAACTGTAATCAATTTGGGCTTAATAACTTTGCGTAAAATAATCACTGCAGGTAATGATAAAGCTGTTGTGGCCATCATAAAACTTAAGGCAGTTCCTAAAGCAACTCCCTTTCCCATTAAGGCCTCAACAATTGGAATTGTTCCCACAGCATTAGAATAAAGTGGGATTCCAACAATAACTGCTGCAATTACAGATAAAGGATTATTGGCTCCTGCATACTGAGCCAGTAATTCAGCCGGTGCGTAACCATGGATTACAGCTCCAACTCCAATACCAATTATCACATATTTCCAGACCCGGCTTACAATTTCTTTAACTTCTGCTTTAGCAAAATTAATTCTATCAGCCCAGTCAAGTTCTTCAACTTCACTTTCTCCAGCACTAATCTGATATACATATTCTTCTACATGTTCTTCCAAGCCCAGTGCTTCAATTATAATTCCCCCAACAATCCCAACTATTATTCCACTGGCAAGATAGAGAGTACCAATTTCCCAGCCAAAAATTGTGTAAAGCATTACCAAAGCCACCTCATTAACAATCGGTGAAGTAATTAAAAAAGAGAAAGTAATTCCCAGTGGAATTCCCGACTCCACAAAACCAATAAAAATTGGAACTGAAGAACAGGAACAAAATGGTGTCACGACCCCCAACAGTGAAGCCATAATATGCCCTGTTATTTTCCGGTAATTACTTAACAATTTCTTTGTTTTCTCTGGTGGAAAATAGCTCCTTATAATTGAAATGAAAAAGATCATTATTGATAACAGAAAGATAATCTTGGTAGTATCATAAAAGAAAAAATGAACGGATTCTCCCAGCCTGGTCCCTGCGTCCAGCCCAAACAAATTATAAGTTACTAAATCTGCAAATTTTGCAAACACTAACAACATCCCCCTTCTTTAATACCTGATTTTATTTCTGCTTCAGTATCTAAGTTATCTATTTTATCTTTCAGTTGTGGTAGTTTTAATTCAGTTAAGGAATCTGCTTTTAAAGAAATTAATTTAGCCAGATAATTATCATATACACTTCTATTGATAGAATAATAGATCCATTTTCCGCTTTTTTCTTCTGTCAAAAGCTCCAGCTCTTTAAAATAGTTGAGATGCTGGGAAACACTCGACTGTGACTTATCCAGTAATTCCTGCAGCTGACAGACACAGTATTGGCCGTCTAAAAGCAGTTTTAATATTTTTAGTCGATTTTCATCTGCTATACATTTCAAAAAAATAAGTAGTTCTTCCATAAACTCTCCCTCGTTTCATATTAACTTTGACTAATATGATTATATAGTAATATATTTCTCATGTCAAATAAATCAATTATTTTACTTTTCCAAAACAATTATACCTACTATGAAGATTGATATTACAGCACTTTGCAAAAAATGGCTGTAATTTTTTAAAAATAAATAAAAAAAGATACCTGCTCATATTAGTCCAGGCAGGTATCCTTATAATAATTATTTAATTTTAAACTTTTAGTTAAACTAGTTAGAAGTTTGAGGAAAATAGTGGCGAGTTTTATTAGCTATTTTAACTAGTGCCAGCATTACGGGTACCTCAACCAGTACTCCAACTACTGTAGCCAGTGCTGCTCCAGAACCAATTCCAAAAATTGAAATTGCAGCAGCAACTGCCAGTTCAAAAAAGTTGCTGGCTCCAATCATCCCTGCTGGAGCTGCTACTGAGTGTTCTATCTTCCATAACTTACCCCAGCCATAAGCAATAG
Organism: Halanaerobium sp.; assembly: GCA_041694515.1. Taxonomy (GTDB): domain Bacteria; phylum Bacillota; class Halanaerobiia; order Halanaerobiales; family Halanaerobiaceae; genus Halanaerobium. The sequence goes on along the minus strand of JASMSZ010000041.1, from coordinate 27,756 downwards.
TGAAAATAAAAAAGGTCTGGATGGTTAAAGGAATTGCAATCAATAATATGTGTAGAGGATTATTGATAATTACATCTCCCTGGAAAGAAAATAAGATTATTAAAGTCAATAATAAACCAATTACCGTAAAATTACTTAGTTTAGATAAAAATACATTCTCAAACCATTCCAGCCCCTTATTTTTAATTAAGTATTTTCTGGAAACATAACCGACCAGAAGAGGTACTACAATATATAAAATAACAGATAATAAAATTGTATTCCAGGGTACTATCATATCACTTAAGCCCAGCAAGAACATTACCAGAGGTGCATAAGCAAAAACTAACACCAGATCATTAACTGCAACCTGAATTAAGGTATAAGCAGGATCACCATCAGTTAAATAACTCCAGACAAAAACCATTGCTGTACAGGGAGCTGAACCCAACAAAATCATCCCAGCTACATACTGGACACCTAAATCTGCTGGAATAAAATTTTGAAAAAAGATACGAATAAATAACCAGCCAAAGAAATACATGCTAAAAGGCTTTATTAACCAGTTAGATACCAGAGTGACTGTCAAGCCTTTGGGATTTTTCCCGGCCTCCAGAATACTGCTGAAATCAATCTGAACCATCATTGGATAAATCATAAACCAGATTAATATTGCCACAGGAATTGAAACCTGAGCATATTCCCAGCGGCTTAAGGTGTCAGGAAACGCTGGCCATAAACGACCAATAGCAACACCTGTAACTATACAGATTGCAACCCAAATTGTTAAATATTTTTCAAAAATACCTAACCCCTTATCTTCTGAGTCCTGAATATTTTTTTCTTTTTTAGTCATTATAAAATCCTCCTGCTTATTTTATATGTGTATATTCGATTTCACTCATATTATAAGCTTAAAAAAATTTATTGTCAAGCTTCTTCTTTAAAATTTAAATTCATCCTTTTTAATAATCACCTAATTTATAAACTTAGTTTGTGCCCTAATTCACCTGTACCAGGTACAAAAAATACTTTTTGTACCTGGTACCTATATATATGGTACCTATATATACTTTTATCCAGTTATTCAGCAGCCTTTAAATAAAAGTAAAATTCACTACCTTCCCCTTCTCTACTTTTAACCTGAATTTCACTGCCGTGCTGTTTAATAATATTACGAACAATTGACAGACCAATGCCAGTTCCACCAAGAACTCGACTGCGCGCTTTATCTACTCTGTAAAATCTTTCAAAAATTCTTTCCTGATCAGACTGTGGAATTCCTATACCATTATCTTTAACAGAAAAATAAACTTTATCTCTTTCTTTTTCTACTTTAATATTAATTTTTCCTCCAGCAGGAGTATATTTAACTGCATTATCGATTAGATTTATTAATACCTGTTTGATCTGTTCCCGGACCATATAAACAGGTGGTAAATTATCAGGTATTTGAACTGTAAAATCAATTTTTTTGTCTTCAGCATTTTTCTCCAGCAAGTTCACTACGTTGGTTAATACTTCCTCAGAATTTTCTGCCTTTAAATCAAAACTCTGTGATTCAATCTTTGATAAATTAAAGAGATCTTTAATTAAAATTGAAAGCCGATCAGTCTCTTCTTTAATTATCTTTAAAAATCTATCTCTGGTCTCTTGATCCTCAATATCACTTTCTAAGAGTGTATCAAGATAACCAACCATAGAAGTAAGAGGTGTTCTTAATTCATGCGAAACATTAGCCACAAAATCGTTACGGACTGTCTCCAATTTTCTCAGCTCTGTAATATCAGTTAAAACAATTACCCCACCATTTACATTGTCCTGATCATCCAGCAGAGGTATAAATGTAGCCTGAATAATTTTCTGTTCCGGATTTTTATATTTAATCTCTCTGCTGATGCTTTCTTTTTTATCAAAAGCTCTCTGTAAATACATATCTATTCTATGGTTGAAAAGAGAACTAATAATTTCCTTACCTTTTATTTTTTCGGCTTCTATATTAAAAATTCTACGAGCTGCAGGGTTAATCAGAGAAATTTTCCCTTCTTTATCAACCGCTATTACCCCATCTACCATACTTTCCAGAATTGCTTCAATTCTATTTTTTTCCTGAGAAATCTCTGTAATCTTTTCTTCCAGCTCTTCGGCCATGTAGTTAAACATCCGGGCCAGCTTTTCAATTTCACTATTATATTTTCTAACAGGTATGCGCTGTGTTAAATCCCCCTCAGAAATTTTTTCTGCAGTTTTTGTCACAGTTTTCAGGGGTTTAACTATACTGTTGGTTAGCCGCCACCCTAAAAGTATTGTGATTGCTGCTAGAATAACAAAGAAAAATAAATAGCTCTTAATATCTTCAATTAAAACACTTCTAATAAACCTAAGTGGTCGAGCAGTTCTTAAAATTCCAATTAGTTCTCCCTGATCTCTTACTGTAACAGCATAGTAAAGCATTTCTTCGCCTATTGTATTACTATAGCGAATTGCAGTACCTGAACTGCCGCTGCGAATTGCCTCAACAACTTCTGGTCGATTACGGTGGTTGTCCATTTCACTGATATCATAATGTGAATCTGCCAGCACCTGCCCATCAGCAGCGATAATAGTTATTCTAGTTTCTGAATCATCTGACCATTCAGCTGACTTAGACTGAAGACTCTGACTTGAATTTAGTATTTCTTCTGTTTTCAAATTATTAAGCATTAACTGAGAATAATGTTCTAAACTAATTTTTTCCTGTTCTAAATAAAATTCACGGTGGTTTGAACTAAAATAATAAAAACTTAAACCAATAATCAAGAGCTGAATAAAAATAAAAATTATAATTAAACGATTTTTTATGCCCAACTTATTCCATTTTAACAAATTTATACCCCACCCCTCTGACTGTGGCTATATAATCAGCTTCAATCTTTTTTCTAAGCCTTCTTATATGAACATCAACTGTTCGCGTATCTCCTGCATATTCATAGCCCCAGATTTTTTCCAAAAGTAAATCACGGCTTAAAACTCTACCCTGATTAATTACCAGGTAACGGAGCAGTTCAAATTCTTTTGGGGTTAAAATTATTTTTTCTTCTCCATAAATCACTTCATGCCGGGGAATATCCAATTTCAGTTTGCCTGCTTCAATTATCTCATCTTTTAATTGTTCACTATCTGCCTTAAATTCTTTAAGACGTCTAAAAATTGCTTTAATCCGGGCAACTAATTCCCTGGGACTAAATGGTTTGGTCATATAATCATCTGCTCCCATCTCCAGACCCAAAATTCTCTCTACTTCCTCACCCTTAGCAGTTAGCATAATTATTGGAATCTGACGCAGCTTTTCACTACCCCTCATTCGTCGGCAGACCTCCATCCCATCAATTTCTGGCAGCATCAAATCTAAAACTACCAGATCAGTTTCTTCGGAAAGTTTCTCCATAGCTTCTCGGCCATCAGAAGCAGTCTCAACCTCATAATCTGCATTTTCCAGATTAAATTTAATTAATTCTCTAATATTCTTTTCGTCTTCAACCACAAGTATTTTCGCCATTATAAATCCTCCCGGATTTCTTATTTTGAATTGTTGAATAAAACTTCTGTTATGTTCTTTTAAAATAATCGGAAAAAGCTGCCACAGCTCCTGCAGCGATATCTCAGAAAGTGATTTATCTAAATTAACACTTCAACTGCAGCAGGTTTGAATACAACTGATTATGAAAAAGTTTTTCCTTGTTTCACTGAGCCTTCTTCTCTAAACGCATTGTCGGCTCAGCACTAACACAGCGGTGCGTCGGACCGAAGCAAGTTAGAAAAAACTTAGTATAACTATCATTAGAACAATTAGTTAAATTAAGATACCGACTCAAAATCAAAGTATCTTCCAGAGAAAAGGTTTATCTGATTTTGTACTTCAGACGGAATAGCTTTGATTATAATTTATTTGGAAACAGACTGCCTATTGTCTGACCAAAGGGAGTTAAGGCAGTCTCAAATAAATTATATATAAAAAGCGTCAATGAAGTCTGTGACTAAATCAGATAACCCTTTTCTCCATTATAACAAAAAGCGCCTCCTATAAAAAGGAGGCTCTACCCAAATAAAGCTATTTATATGTTAAATCTTTGTAAATTTATACTACATTCACTTCCTGAACATCTATCCCTGTATCATCATCTTCATAAATTTCAATTATACTGTGAGCTATATCAGCCATTTGATCACTAATATGTTCCAGATCATCAAGAAGTTCTAAAAGTATAATACCGGAATTAGGATCATTAATGCTTTTATCAGAACTTTTAATTCTACTGATACTCTCTTTTCTAAACTGAATCTGCATCTGATCTAATTTTCCCTCTGCTTCCAAAATCTCTGCAGCAATTTCTAGATTATCAGTCTCAATTAATTCTAAAGTTTTATCTAAAATCTCACAAATAATAGAATATACTTCCTGAATTGTAGATTGAGCATCAAAAGAAAACTTAAGTTTATTCTCCAGCCGATTTTCAATTAATTCTGTAATATCATCTGCATCATCAGCAATACTTTCAATATCATCAACAACTGCAAAATACTTATCCAGGGTTCTTATATCAATATCATTTAATTGACCCTGCGGTATTTTTTGAATAAAATGAAGTAATTCTTCTTCCATTTCATTAACAATATCCTCATGATGCCTAATTCTTTTGATAACTTCACCATCTTTATTCAAAAATCCATCTACAGAATCACAGACCATATCTCTAGAAATTTTGCCCATTGCCAGTATCTCTTTTTTAACCTGGTCAATTGCAACATAAGGAGTACTCAACATTCTATCATCAATAAAGGTAGTCCCTCTTTTTAAAGTCAAATCTTCTCCAGGCAGCATCTTTTTAACTAAATAAACCATAAAACCTGTAAATGGAAGCCAGAGAAGTGTATTTAAAACATTAAAAAAGGTATGTGTATTGGCAAGCAATCTCTCTTCAGAAGGATTTATCTGTCCAAAAAAACCACTAATTCCTTGAATAAAATTCTCAATAATTCCAGCAAAATTAGGAACTATATATAAGAATCCAATCATAATACTGGCACCCAGAACATTGAATAAAAAGTGAGCTGCTGCAGCTCGTTTGGCAGTCAAATTTGCTCCGATAGCTGATAAAATTGCAGTAACAGTGGTACCAATGTTACTACCTAAAAGAATTGGGATGGCAGCTTCGTAATGAATCGCTCCTGCTGTAACAAGACCTAATAAAATACCAAATGAAGCAGAACTACTCTGAACAGCAACTGTAACAACAATACCTGTCAGCACTCCTAAAATAGGATACTGGGCAAAACTTTCCATCCAGTTAACAAAAACAACTGAATTTTCGAGAGGGGCCATAGTATCTCCCATAGTTTCCAGTCCCAGAAATAAAAGACCAAAACCAAGTAAAACCTGTCCTATGTATTGAAACTTTTTACTTTTAGAAAATAAATATGTAAAAGCACCAATTGCTATTGCATGGAATGCATAGTCACCGAGCTTAAACGCAATTAATTGGGCGGTTACTGTAGTTCCAATGTTGGCACCCATAATAACACCAATCGATTGAAACAGAGTCATCAACCCTGCATTAACAAAACCTACCACCATAACAGTAGTAGCACTACTACTCTGAATAATAGCAGTGATAACTGTTCCTACTCCAACACCCATAATTGGTTTTGAAGTCATAGCAGCTAAAAAATGTCGTAACCTTTTACCGGCAGTTTTCTGTAACCCTTCACTCATCTGTTTCATCCCATAAATAAAGAGGCCCAGACCACCGAGTAAACCTATAGCCATATCAATTCCCAAGTCGATCTCCCCTTTCGTATTTTGCAGTTATCCTATTATTCCATACTTCAATCACAAATAATATTTTAATCAAATAATTTCTTACAAATAAAAAATAACAGGGGAAAAAGCAGCCTCCCGGGGCTGCTCTATTAAATTTATTTGCTCTATCTAAAATCAAACTCCTATCTTAACCTCATCATCTTTAGACTTAACAACGACATTATCTGTTAATAGGTCCGAATAAGAATAAGATAGCCGCCTAATTTGATTGTGATCTTTAATTCTGACTATAAAAACATTTTCATATGTTTTTTCTAAAACGCCTTCTTTTTCCACTGCTTTTCGTCTACCCCGATTGGCCTTAACACTGACTCGATGGCCGACAAAAGATTTTACTTCCTCTTTTATTTTATCCAGAACATTTTCTTCCATCAGATTCACCTCATTTTAAAAACAATTCAAAAATAATTATATCATAAGATATCTGCTTTAGCAAAAATCTTGATGACAAAATTACTAAGCCGGAACAATAATTTTATCCAGCAAAATGGATTATTAACACCTGGAATTTAGCTTATCATTTTCAAAAGCAAATTTATAGGGAGCTTGATCAGCAAACTTGTTTACATTTTTAGCACCACGGTTTGTTGCCAGTAAGGTTCCAGGCCCGCCAACACAGCCGCCTTCACAGGCCATTCCTTCAATCAAATGACCATCAATCACCCCAGCTTTCGCCTTAGTTAGAGTTTTCCTGCATTCTGCAAGCCCATCTGCTTTAGTAATTGGAGGATCAATCTCATATTTTTCTTTCAAATTCTGTCTGATAGCTTCCGCTACACCACCAGCATTGGCATAAGCACGGCCATAATAGGAGGCATCACTAATTTCTTCTTCAGCCTCAACTTTAGTCAGCTCAATATCTGCTGCTACAAATATTGCCGCCAGTTCTTCAAAAGTAATTACAAAGTCCACCTCATCTTTAACCTTATCACTTAAAGCTTCCAGTTTTTTAGAAACACAGGGTCCAATAAATACAACTTTACTGTTTTGATTGTTTTCTTTTACAGATTGAGCTGCAAAAATCATAGGTGAGCTTGAATCTGAAATATTTTCTCTGGTCTCAGGTACATGCTTATCAGCAATATATGTCCAGGACGGACAGCAGGAAGTGCCAATATAAGGCTGCTGCTCCGGAACTGCTTCTGCAAAAAGTTCAGCCTCATGTAAGGAAGCAAAATCTGCTCCCAGACTAACCTCTCTAACTTCCTCCATTCCTATTTTCTTTAAGGCTGCTACAATTTTTTCTGCCGAAACCAGGGGCCCAAACTGACCAACAAAAGAAGGTGCAATAATTGCCCGCACATCTTCTCCCCTATTAATTGATTTTAAAAGTTGATAGATCATTGACTTATCTGCAATAGCTCCAAAAGGACAGGCAATAATACACTGTCCACAGCTGACACATTTATTTTGATTAATTCTAGCTCGATTATAATCATCACTTTCTATAGCTTCAACACCACAGGCAGCTGCACAGGGACGTTCATAATTAACAATCGCCTCATAGGGGCAGGCTTCCTTACATTTACCGCAGTTAATACACTTTTCCTGATCTATTACGGCTGCATGTTCTTCAATACTAACTGCATCTACCGGACAGACAATACTGCAGGGATGAGCCAGACATTTCCGGCAGTTATTGGTTACAAAATGTGCATTAGTCGGGCATTTTTCACAGGCAAAACGAATAACATTGACCAGCGGTTCTTTTAACTGATTATCATTATTAAGAAAATCTCTAATACCTTCTGAAAGCAGTTTATGTTCCTGATTTGTTTCATAATCCATACCCAGTCCCATCCGGACTCGAGCAGCAACTATTGCTCTTTCCTTAAAAATACTTGAGCGATATGTAGCTTCTTCAGTGTCAATAATCCGATAAGGAATTTTATCAAATTCTTCACACTCTGCATCTTTGAGAGCAAGACGGGCCAGCTCAGCAAAGACCATCCGTCGGATTTTTACTATATCAGTATAAATACCTTTTAGTCTGCTCATTTTATCCTCTCCATTACTTTGCTGATTACAATCTGATTCTGAGCTGAAGTAATAATTTCATCATCAACTTTAACAACTGGAGCTTTTTTGATATCCTCACACTTATCCAGACATTCAACTCTTTCAATCTGAATCTGATCTGGATATTCTTCCTGTAGTTCTTCTAAAGTCTCTAAAATATTTAAGGCTCCTACAAGTGAGCAGTGACTGCCCACACAAATCTTTACTTTAACCATTTTTCTGCCTCCTCTCAAAATTTCATTGAACAATAACTTTTATTTATAAGCTGCTAATTAATTAGCTTCTGCTTTATTTCTCATCTTATAAATTCTATTGCTGATAGAAATCATCTCAGAAATTGAAAGTTTTTCCCCTCTTTTTTTCAGTCCAATCCCTTCATCTTCCAGAGCCTGAGTCACAAGATCCCGGTCGAGATTAATTACCGCAGATTTGCTAAGACTGTTGCGTAAAGTTTTGCGGCGCTGCTGAAAGATAGACTTTACAATCTGAAAGAAAAACTTTTTACTTATTACCTCTTCCTGATAAATATTTTCTTGATAAGGAGTTAAACTTACAATTACTGAATCAACGTCAGGCTGAGGAATAAAAACAGAAGCAGGTACCTGGTGTACAATCTCTGGCTGCATATGATACTGAACTGCCACACTTAAAGAACCAAATTTTTTGGTTTCCGGGCCAGCACAGATTCTTTCTCCTACTTCTTTCTGCACCATAAAGACCATCTGTTCCAGCTCAATTTCACTTTCTAAAACTCCCATAATTATTGGAGTTGTCACATAATAAGGAAGATTTGCAATCAGCTTTATCTTCCTATTCTCAGAATTGTATTCAGCCATCACTTCTTCCCAGTTGATTTTGAGAGCATCCTGGTTGAGCAGACAAAGCCTTTCTACTCCAGCAAAAATATCTTTTAAAACAGCAGCCATAGCAGCATCTTTTTCTACTGCCAGCATTTTACCACTGTCCAGATTTTCTAATAGTGACTGAGTTAAAGATCCAATCCCAGGCCCAATTTCAATTAAAAATTCATCACCCTTGATATCTGCTGCTGCAGTAATAATCTCAATGATATTTGCATCAACTAAAAAGTTCTGACCAAGACTCTTTTTTAAGTTTAAATTGTATTCTCGAAGAATCTTTTTCGTTTCCGAAGGAGCTGCAATTTTATTTTCCATATTAATTTCAAATCATCCTTAATTTATTTATTATTTGTCATAATTTTATCATATCAATTTAAATCAAGCAAAATTAAAGCCTTATTAAAAACAGCAGCTTAAAGCTTAGAAAAATAACTTTTCTTTAAGCTTCAATCACTTTTTCGGCCAGGCGGTGAGTTAATAAATCTGCACTAAGCTCCTGCTTATCATTTCGCCCTTTTTTAACCCGCTCTAAAAATTCAGCAATCATATCTACAAAACCACGATCATACCCCATTTTATTCCACCCTGCAGTCTGAGATAATTTCTCTCCACTATCTGTATAATCAACTATCTGAGTGATATTTTTAATTTTTTTCTTTGCTTTCAAACCCATTACTTCAAGTGTTTCTTCAGTAATCGCATTATCACGGTTCATAATTCCAATCGCAGTGTTCTCTCCATTTTTGAGAGTCAAAATTACCTGAATAAGTTTATCATTTCGTTTAATTTTATTGACACCAATTAGATCTAAATCAACATCTCCCAGCAAATAAGAAATAGTATCAATTACATGAATAAAATCATCCAGTATAAAACTGCGGGGTTCTCCTGGCTGATTGATTCTGTTCTTTTCCATAATAATTGTTCTGGGATTTTCAATTTTCAAAAGTGAACGATAGGTTGGAACATAGCGGCGGTTAAAACCGGTCATTAAAACAACATTATTATCTTTTGCCAGCCTAATTAGCTCTTCTGTCTGCTCTAAATGATAGGTGAGCGGTTTATCGACAAAGGTAGGAATCTTATTTTTAAGCAATTTTTTAACTAAAGGATAATGGGCCTCAGTTGCTGCATGAACAAAAGCGGCAGCCAGATCTAACTCTAATAACTTATCTACAGAAGTATAAAGATTATCAACCCTATATTTTTTACCCAGCCGTTTGAGTGTGTTTTCAGTTCTGGTACAAAAATATGGATCTAGCTCCTCCATCTGAGTAATTAAAGGTAAGTATGCTTTTTGAGCAATATCTCCCAGACCGATAATTCCAATTTTCATTTTAAATTCCTCCTAATTAACTTTTCGTTACGTCAAATTAAAAATCATAGATTCTTTCGGCATTCTCAGTTGTGATTTTACCCATTTCTTCAGCACTAACTCCCATAACTTCTGCTGCCTTTTTGACAATATGCTCTAAATATGAAGGCTCATTTCTTTTACCCCTATTAGGCACTGGTGTCAGGTAAGGAGCATCAGTTTCCAGCAAAATTTTATTTAAGGGCATCTTTTCTAAGGCATCTCTGATCGGCTGTGCATTTTTAAAAGTAATTAAGCCTCCAAAAGCTGCATAGTAATCCCTCTTTATTATTTCTTCAATTTCTTCCGGACCATAAGCATAACAGTGAAAAATTAAATTTTCAGCAAAGTCAGCCGTCTGATCTAAGATTTCTAGAGTCTCTGCTGCTGCTTCCCGGGAATGGATAACAACTGGCAGCTCAAGTTCTAAAGCCAGCTTAAGCTGTTTTTTAAAGGCCTCTTTTTGAATTTCACGGGGAGAATTATCATAATAAAAATCAAGTCCACATTCCCCAACTGCCTTTACTTTTAAAGAAGCAGCTAAAGCCTTAATTTCAGCCAGACTTTTTCCATTAACTGTATCCGCCTCATGCGGATGAATCCCCACTGCAGCATACACATCATCATATTTTTCAGCCAGTTTAACAGCTCTCCGACTTCCTTCCAGGTCTGCCCCGATATTAACTATTTTTTCAACTCCGATTTTGCGGGCTCTATTAAAAACTTCTTCTCGATCCTGATTGTAATCGTCAAAGTCAAGATGAGCATGGGTATCTATTAAACGCAAGTTTTTTCCTCCTAATTGTTTTAAGTTATAAAAATATTATCATCTAGATAATATTTTTGTTATTAATCATCATCAGGTTATATTAATAAAGTTAATAAGACATTCTTTTACTGCTATAAGAAAAATATTTATAATTAACCATCTCCATTATATCACTAGAACTTAAAAAATAAAATGAATCTCCAAAACTTATTTTACATTATGAGAAAAAACTTAGTTTAGTTTCAATTAGGTTTAAAGATAAATTAATTTACTTTTATCCAATTTTTCTCCCCTCTAGCGGTTTATTTCTCTTACTATTGGTGGTATAATAAATTTTAGTGTTTTAAATTAGGAGTGAGTTTAATGGAAAGAGAAATATATTTAGATAATGCTGCAGCTACTAAGGCTCTGCCGGAGGTTACTGCAGCTGTAGTTGACGCTTTAGAAAAAAACTATGCCAATCCATCTTCTCTACATCGTTTTGGTTTAAAATCAGAAAAAATTTTGAAAAAGAGCAGAAAGATAATTGCTGAGTATCTTGGAGTTAAAGCTAAAGAAATCATTTTTACCTCTGGCGGCACCGAAAGCAACAATCTGGCCATTAGAGGAATAACAAAAGCATATGGGAATCGGGGCAGACATCTAATTACTTCCCCCATTGAACATTCTTCTGCAGCTGAACTTTTTAAGGCTTTAGAAAGTGAAGGCTGGCAGGTAGATTCAGTTAATGTTGATCGGGGAGGACATGTTGACCTGGAACATTTGATAAATTTAATTACCGAAGAAACAATTTTGGTCAGCATTATGCAGGTTAATAACGAGCTGGGGACTATTCAGCCCATCAAAAAAATTGCTGAAACTATTAAAGAAAAAAATCCACTCAGCTTTTTTCATGTAGATGGAGTTCAGGCCTTTGGAAAAATATACAGCAATTTAAGCCAGTGGCCGGTCGATCTTTATTCAATTAGTGGTCATAAAATCCATGGTCCTAAAGGAATAGGTGCTTTATATATTAAGAAGGGCACTAATTTAAAACCTCTGGTCTACGGTGGGGGGCAGGAGAGAAACTTGCGCTCCGGAACAGAAAATATCCCGGGGATTGCTGGACTGGGGGAGGCAGTAAAAAAACTACCTCAGCTTTCAACAGCAGAAAACGCTGATCAATATTTAGCCAAAAAAAGAAAATATCTGCTGAACTCTCTGCAGAAAATTGAAGAAGTAGTAATTAATTCTCCAGCAGCTGGAGCTCCTCATATTATTAATTTTTCTTTACCTGGTATCAAAGGAGAAACTATGCTGCATGCACTGGAAAATCAGGGAATCTATATCTCAACCGGATCAGCCTGTTCTTCCAGTAAAAAGGGAAGCAGAATTATCAATGCCTGCGGTCTCTCTCAACAAAGAAGTGAGAGTGCTCTGCGGGTAAGTTTAAATAACGAAATTAAAAATGATGATTTAGATTATTTTATAAGAACTTTAAAAGAACAGATAGAATTTTTAAAATTTTTTTAATGAGGTGAAAAAATTTGTATGATTTAATAATTATTCGTTATGGAGAAATTGGCCTGAAAGGTGATAATATTAACGATTTTATTTCCCAGCTGGTTTCAAATATTAAAAGGGCAGCAGCTGACCTGGGAAATTTTGAAATCAGCACTGTTTACGGGCGGATTTTTCTTTATGCAGAAAGTGATAAGATTGAAAAGATTGTTGCGAGGTTGGTCAATGTGCCGGGAATCATCTCTTTAAGTCCGGCTCAGAGATTGCGAATTGGCAAAAAAATAGCTGATTTTGATGATCAGGATTTTGAAAAATTAAAAAATAAAGCGGTTAAGCTTTTTAAATCCGAAGTCTCGAACTATCCGACTACTTTTAAAATGGAAACTACCAGAGCAGATAAGTCTTTTCCGATTGAAAGTCCTGAGCTCAATCGAGAACTTGGGGGAGAGATTTTAAGAGAGGTTGAAGGTCCAGATACTCCCCTCAGTGTTGACGTCCATCAGCCTGAACATCTTTTTGAAGTTGAAATCAGAAGGGGCAAAATTTATCTTTTCATCAGGCGAGAAGCTGGCCCGGGTGGATTACCTGTTAAATCATCGGGAAAAGCATTACTTCTACTATCTGGTGGAATTGACAGTCCGGTGGCTGGCTGGCTGGGATTAAAAAGAGGTTTATCTTTAAATGCTGTTTATTTTGATTCTCCTCCTTATACTTCTGAGCGGGCAAAAGAAAAAGTAATCGACCTGGCAAAAGTTTTAAGCCGTTATGGTGGAGAAATAAAATTGCAAATTCCTTATTTTACAGAAATCCAGCAGGAAATATTAAAAAAATCACCGCGCAGATATACTGTAACTATTATGCGCCGAATGATGATTAGAATTGCCAACCGACTGGCAGAAATAAATAACGAACTGGCTCTAGTGACCGGAGAAAGCCTGGGCCAGGTAGCAAGCCAGACCTTAGAAGGACTGCGCTCATCTGATGAAGTTGCTGAATTCCCAGTTCTTCGTCCTTTAATCACAATGGATAAAAATGATATTATTGCTCTGGGAAAAAAAGTTGGTACTTATGAGATCTCAATTAGACCTCATGAAGACTGCTGCACTATTTTTGTTCCGGATAACCCGGCAACTCAGCCCAAACTTGATACTATTCACTTTGGAGAAGAAGATTTAGAAATTGAAAAACTAGTAGATAGGGCAGTAGAAAAAATGGAAGTCATTACAATTAATGAAGGTGCAGAATAACACCGATTAATTATTCCACCCAGCAGAAATCCGGTCTCACTCTTTAAGTATTTAAATGGGGGATGAGCCTCACTACCATTAAAACTTTACTCTCATAATCTCCCAGATCAACTTCCTGTCCCATAATATCATTTGCTTTAAAATCATAAACACTCATTGTTATCTCTCCTTTTAATTTTATAAAATTAAATTGTGTACAATCAATTATTCAAAAATATAAGTTAAACCCTTTCTGAAAAGGATTTAACTCTCATCTCTAAATTGACTTAAAACCTGATCTAAATTATGCTTTAATTTAACTAAAGTTTCTGGATCGCCTTCAAACTGAGAATATAACTTTTCCGGGATTTCTACTGCTTCTTTTTTCATTTCCCTGCCCGCTGTAGTTAAGCTAAGTTTGACAATTCTCTCATCTGCCTGAGAACGATATTTTTCAACCAGTCCCTGTTTAACAAGTTTTTTTACCACCGGAGAAAGGGTTCCAGAATCAAGATATAATTTTTCTCCTAATTCTTTTAGTGAAATATTTTCTTTTTCCCATAAAACCAACATTGTAATGTACTGGGTATAGGTTAGATTATATTTATCCAGCAAAGGTTTATATAACTGAATCACCTTCCGAGATAAAGCATAAAGGGGAAAACAAATTTGATTTTCTAGTTTTAAATTCTCAAAATCAGACATTGGCTCACCTCAATTTAAATTTTATATAATTCAATTGTACTCAACTTAATTAATTACACACTTTTTTTATGGCATTTATCAATAGCTTTTAATTAATTTTAGAAAATATTTCGTCCACTTGAATCTCCAATCCCTCAAAATATTCAGATTCCAAAACTTGATCCGGGTGCAGATCATTTACTGCTTCTATATCTCTATCCTCTGTGAAAACATACTGAGTTATTTTCTTATTTTCAGGGTTAATGATCCAATATTCTTTAACCCCACTTTTTGAATATAAATTCAACTTTAAAATACGATCTCTTTTCCTGGATGAAGGGGAAAGAACTTCTATTAAAAGATCTGGTACTCCCTGGTATTTATCGTCTACAACATTTTCTGGATCACAGATCACCATTATATCAGGCTGAACAACATTTGGGTCTTCTTTAAATTTAGGTGCATATCCCTGCAGCTTAATATCAAGTGGAGATGTTAAAGAACTGCATTTACTATCTTTAAAATAATTATAGAAAATACCAGCAATTTCATTTACAAGCATCTGATGTCTAAAACTGGGAAGAAAATATAATTAACTATTTCAGAACCAGAATAACCAACCGAATTGCTGAAGGATTAAACAATAAAATTAAATTGATTAAAAGAATTGGCTACGGTGTTCCTAAAGTTGAGAACTTAAAACGCCGAGTATTTTTATCATTGCTAAGTATTTAAGAGCAATTTAAAAAAATAAAGAGATAACTTGATTCAAACGGTGCTATTTAGATTTCACAACATTTGTCAAAGAGCCAAATTATAATATAATTAGCTAAAATAAATAAAATTTGGACATTTATTTACAAAACCGACAGGTACCGGGTACCTGTCAGTATAGTGAAATTAATTTTCTTTTTCCGTAAAACTTTCTATTATTTTGTAATAATCTCCTTTAGTTTTTAAAAGATGAGTTAAAATCTCTCTGACTGCTCCATTACCACCGTTAAATTTAGATATCAGATCACAAACTTCTTTAACTTCTTCTGCAGCGTCTGCCGGGCAAGCTGCAAATCTGGCCTCTTTCATTACCGGTAAATCATTTAAGTCATCACCTAGATAAGCTAAATTACTATAATTAATTTCCTTTTCTTCCATCAGCTTTTCTAAAGCCTGTTTTTTATTTCTAACACCCTGATAATATTCTTTTATTCCCAGCTCAGCTGCTCTACGAGCTACAACTTCGGATTTCCGACCGGTCATGATTATCACGTCATAACCCATTTTTATCGCAGCTACTATTATCAAACCATCTTTAACATTAAAAGCTTTAAATTCATTTTTGCCATTATCTAAATAAACTTTGCCGTCTGTCAGTGTACCATCAACATCCAAAAAAATTGTATTAATATCTTTCACTCTGATCCCTCCATTTATAATCAAAAAGAACAAAATGGCCTTCGGACAATCTGTAATATAGTAAGGTTAAATTTTGTTGATAGCGGAAATTATGAAACTATAAAGATTATCCACAACAAACCATCAGGTATAATTTCCTAGCTAATAAAAATATGTATAAACTACATTTATTATATGTTCTTAGAAAGCATTCTGCAATGTTTGTCGCTAAATCACCAAACCCCCAGCGTTTAAACTGAGGGCAATATTAAATAATTTATTATTTTAGATAGTACTTTTCTGCTTTTCCTTTTTTAATTTTAATTCAGCTGCTTTCTCTGCCACTTCTTTTTCCTTGGCCCGATAATTTAAATAACCGGCTGAGATAATTAATACAGCACCGAATACTGAAAATAGATCCGGCATCTCCTGAAATAAAAGCAGTCCGAAAATTGAAGAGAAAACAATATTCGCATAAGTATAAATTGAAAGTTCTCCCGCCTCTGCATGCCGATAGGCATTGGTCATAAATAACTGAGCTGCTGCTGCAAATAATCCTAAAGCTAATAGGGCTGCTGCCTGGATAGCTGTAGGAATTACAAAACTACCGCTGAGCAAAAACGGTATCATTGCCAGAGTTGAAAAAAGACTGAAATAAAAAACTACTGCAGCTGCTGAATCAGTTTTGCGCAGCTGTCTAACTATTGTATATGCAATTCCCGCAAATAAACTGGACATTAAAGCAATTAAAGAAGGTATTAAATTAGAATCAAAACCCGGTCTAATTACCAGTATAGCGCCTAAGGCTGCTGTTACTAAAGCAATTAGCTGTTTTTTGCTAACCTTCTCTTTTAAGAATAAAGCTGCAAAGATCATTACAAAAAACGGGGACATCTTATTTAAAATTACTGCATCAGATAGTTTAATATTTGCCAGGGCATAAAAATAGGCTGCAATTCCTAAAACACCAAAGATACTGCGTAAGATTAAAAGCTTTTTATTATTTCCGGTCAGTGAGCTGCCGCTTTTTTTGACAAGACTGAAGGCAATAAAAATACCAACTAGATTTCTAAAAAATATCTTTTCTGCTGTCGGCATATCACCTAAAAATTTAACTGCAGCTGCCATCATCGCAAAAAAGAGTGACGATAAAAGTATATAGGTTATTCCTTTTTTTCTGTTTTCCATTGTTTCCACCTCATCTTATAGTCTTATAAACTTATTGAGTTATTGACAAAATTCGACAGGTTCACGGTGCATGAACACAAATGAACATAAACAAACAAAAGCAAACAAAAATTCATGAAAGAAAGTCATTGAGATTCATTATCATTATTATATAGATTATTTGCTTTTATGTAAAGTAAAAACTCCACCTTTTGGTGAAGTTTTTAAAATCAGTTTTCAAATTTTAGTTTCGCTCATTCAAAGCCTCTTTAAGTGTATGCCAGGATAAAACTGCACATTTAACCCTGGCCGGCATGTTAGAAATATTCTTTAAAGCCACTGCATCTTTTAGCTTTCTTAATTCCTGCTGATCTTCTATATCTTTTTTGATCATCGCAATAAAAGTTTCAACAAGATCCAGTGCTTCTTCGATGCTTTTACCTTTAATTAAATCAATCATGATTGAAGTTGAAGCCTGCGAAATCGCACAGCCGCTGCCCGTAAAAGCTGCATCGCTGATAGTATCACCATCAAATTTAAGCTCCAGAGTTATATCATCTCCACAGCTTGGATTGTGACCATGCTCACTCAAATCTGCAGCTTCTAATGAATGTTTATTGCGGCTGTTTTTATTGTGTTCCATTATCAATTCTGTATAAACTGAATCAAGATCCATAACCAAAAACCTCCCTTACTTTCTCCAGTGATTCCAGGAAGCGGTCCACTTCTGCTTTTGTATTATAGAGATAAAAACTTATTCGCCCGGTGGAATTAATCTGATAGTAGTGCATTAACGGTTGAGCGCAGTGATGGCCAGAACGGATAGCAATCCCCTCACTATCAACTATTGTAGCCAAATCATGAGAGTGAACATCTTTAATATTAAAAGATATAATTCCACCGCGATTTTCTAAATCCAGCGGCCCGGCTATCTCGACATAGTCCAGTTTCTTCATTTTATTAAGGGCATAGGCTGTTAATTCAAGCTCATGTTCCTTAATTTTATCCAGTCCTATCTCTTCTAAATATTCAATTGCTGCCTGTAAACCCACTGCACCTTCCACATTGGGAGTACCGGCTTCAAATTTTTCAGGAAGTGGAGCATAAGTAGAAACCTGTTCTTTTACATATTCTATCATACCTCCGCCTTTTAGAAAAGGAGGTAATTCATCTAAAAGATCTTTTTTTCCATAAAGTACACCAATCCCCATTGGTCCCAGCATCTTATGACCGGAAAAAGCATAAAAATCAGCATCTAAATCTCTAACATCAGTCTTAATATGAGGAGCCCCCTGCGCACCATCAACAACAACTAAAGCACCCTTTTGATGGGCAAGTTCTGCCATTTCTTTAATCGGGTTAATTACCCCACTCACATTTGACATCTGGGAGATGCTAAAAATCTTAGTTTTTTCTGTCAGTTTTTCTTTAAGCTCTGCCAGTGGAATTCTATAATTTTGATCTGGATATAAGAATTTTAAATTCAAATTTTTTCTCTCAGCCAGCTGCTGCCAGGGAAGAATATTACTGTGGTGCTCAAGCACAGAGATTAAAATTTCATCTCCCGCTTCAACAAAAGCTTCCAGGCTATTTGCCAGCAGATTTAGGGATTCTGTAGTATTCCGGGTAAAAATAACTTCTTCTGCTTTTTCGGCATTGATAAAATCCCTGACCTTAGCTCTGGCCTTTTCGTAAGCTTCGGTAGCGCGAACACTTAAAGTGTGAGCACCCCGATGAGGATTAGCATTAATTGTACGGTTATAATTATCCACTGCAGCTAAAACAGCTTCCGGTTTTTGGGTTGTAGCCGCATTATCAAAGTAAACAAGATCTTTACCATTAATCTGCTGCTTTAAAATTGGGAAATCAGCTTTATATTTTTCGACAAAATTCTGGTCACTTTTATTTTCTTTAACTGCGGATTCTTGTTTTGACATCATTAATAACACTTCCTTTAAGGTCATTAAGAGGTATTTTAGCAAAAATTGGGTTAAAAGCAGCTTCTACCATTAGCTGTTTGGCTTCTGCTTTAGTCAGACCTCTGCTCATTAGATAAAATAAGAGCTGTTCATCAATCTGGCCTGCACTTACAGCATGTTCTCCCTCCACATTATCTTCCTCAGAAAACAATGCTGGTATGGAATCAGAATCAACTGTTTTATCTAAAAGCAGAACCTCTTCCTTTTCTGATCCTTTTGCCTGGCCCGCACCTTTCTGAAAATATAAATCACCTCTAAAAACTTTCTGAGCCCTATCTTTCAAAACACCTTTGCTTTCAATTTTACTGCTGCTGTGGCGTCCCTGATGATTCATTTTAAATCCTAGATCCAGCTTGCGGTCGCCGTCAGCAAAATAAACTGAACTTATGCTGGCTCTGCTGCCGGCATTCATTAGGGTGTTTTCATTATTAGTAACTGAATTTCTGCCGCCCAGTTCAATTGGAATCCAGTTTAGCTCTCCCTGATTGGAAACCAGAGAAATATTACTGTCAAAGTTATCACTCTGATCATTAAAACGCTGCACCTTAACAATATTTAAAACAGCGTTATCTTTAACAATTACTCTGGTTAAACCATTATGAAAAGCTTCTAAGTTTTGATCCTGCATTCTATAGTCAAAAACTACCGTTAGGCTTGAATTTTCTTCAGCCACGATTAAATTATTATCAATTAAAACAGGATTTTCCTGATCAAGTTGATAAAAAATCTCAACTGGTAATTTTAATTTAACATTTTTTGGAGCTTTAATAAAAAGACCAGTATTGTAAAATGCTTCGGCCATCGTCAGATACTTGGCATCAAGCCCCTGATTACCTTTTTTGACCTTTTTATCTTTAAACTGATCCAGATAATTTAAAATTTCTTCTTCATTATTTAGATTATCTGTCATTCTTTTGATCAGCAGCTCATCCTGACCCTTTTTTTCTTTTAAATATTCCTTATTATAAGGATTGTATTCTGGAAACTGATAGTCAATTAAATTTATTCGCTTATAATCACCCTGAGCCAAATATTTAAAATGATCAAAACTTTCTCTTCTTCTGCTGCTTAATAGTTTTGACTGGCCGGTGGTTAAATTATCTACTAATTTTTTATTGTACATCTCATATCACCTATCCTATAGTCCCTTCGAGTTCAAGGTTGATTAGATTATTTAATTCAACTGCATATTCTAATGGTAATTCACTGGCAATTGGCTCCACAAAGCCGCGGACAATCATGGCCTTTGCTTCCTCTTCGCTGATTCCTCTGCTCATCAGATAGAAAACAGCTTCCTCACTAATTCGTCCAACCTTTGCTTCATGGCCGATATCAATATCATCAGTCTGCAGTTTCATAATCGGTAAAGTATCTGATTTCGACTCATTATCCAGCATCAGCGATTCACAGGAAACGGAAGCTTTTGCTCCATGAGCATTTCTAGTTGCTTTAAGCAGGCCGCGGTAATAAGCATGGCCGCCATCTTTAGCAATCGAGCGCGAATTGACTGTGGAAGTTGTATTTGGAGCGTCATGAATTACCTGAGCCCCGGTATCTAAATACTGTCCTTCAGCGGCAAAAGTAACCCCAGTAAACTCTGCTCTAGCTCTGGCTCCTTTTAAAATACTCATTGGATAAAGCATTGATACTTTTGAGCCAAAAGAACCAGAAACCCACTCAATAACGCCATCTTCTTCTACTAAAGCTCTTTTGGTATTTAAATTATACATATTACGGGACCAGTTCTCTATTGTACTATAGCGAAGTTTGGCACCTTTATTTACAAATAATTCTACAGCACCTGCATGGAGATTATTAACCGAATATTTTGGGGCTGAGCAGCCTTCAATAAAGTGAGCATTTGCTCCCTCTTCCAAAATAATCAGAGTATGCTCAAACTGACCTGAGCCAGGTGCATTCTGACGGAAATAAGACTGGAGAGGAATATTTACATCTACTCCTGCTGGAACATAAACAAATGATCCACCTGACCAGACAGCTCCATGCAGAGCTGAAAATTTGTGATCATTAGGTGTGATTAATTTCATAAAGTGTTGTTTGACTAAATCCTCATGTTCTTTAACAGCATTTTCCATATCCATATAAACAACGCCCTGTTCAACCATTTCTTCTTTTAGATTGTGGTAAACAACCTCAGAATCATACTGAGCACCTACCCCGGCTAAAGATTCCTTTTCTGCCTCCGGAATTCCCAGAGCATCAAAGGTATTCTTAATTTCTTCCGGAACCTGATCCCAGTCACTCTGGAGATCAGCATCTGGCCTGACATAGGTAATAATATTATCCATATCTAAATCAGAAATATCGGCTCCCCAGGTGGGAACCTCTTTATTCTTATATATTTCTAAGGCTTTCAACCTGAATTTCAGCATCCATTCTGGTTCATCTTTTTCTCTAGAAATTTCTTTTATTACTTCAGGAGTTAACCCCTTAGCAGATTGATAACGATGTTTTGCTACATTTTTTTCTTCATGCAGACTGCGGTCAATGTCATTGACTTCTGTCTTTTCGCCCATCTAAAATACCTCCCTGTTCTCAAAACATTTAAATCTATCTTAAAAATACTTAATTTCCCCAGATCAATTTGCTAGACAGAGTGACAGCTAAAAATCTGTACTAACAGTTACTTTTAGAATTACTCTCATCTAAAGCTTCTTCTTTATATCTGGCAAAACCTTCTTTTTCAATTTCTGCTGCCAGCTCCATATTCCCTGATTTGGCAATTCTACCATCAACCAGCACATGTACATAATCAGGTTTTAGATAGTCTAAAATCTTATTATGGTGGGTAATTATTATCATTGCATTATCTTCAGAAGCCAGTTTTTTAATTCCTTCTGCAACAGTCTTGGTTGCATCAACATCCAGTCCAGAATCAGTTTCATCTAAAATAGCAAGTTTTGGTTCTAAAACTGCCATCTGCAGAATTTCATTTTTCTTTTTCTCTCCACCAGAAAAGCCTTTATTTAAATAGCGATCTGCATATGATTGATCAATATTAAGCAGATTCATTTTTTCTTCCAGAAGAAATTTAAAGTCAAAAATACTCTGCTGTTCTCCGCTAACTGCAGTTTTAGCAGTCCGCAGAAAATTTTCCACGGTTACTCCTGGAATTTCCTGAGGATATTGAAATGATAAGAAAATCCCCTTCTTGGCCCTTTTATCAACAGCAAGTTGATTAATGTTTTCACCTTCAAATTCGATATTTCCCTTTATAATCTTGTGTTCTGGGTGACCCATCAAAACATTTGCTAGAGTTGATTTTCCAGCTCCATTGGGACCCATAATTACATGAATTTCACCTTTATTAACTTCTAAATCAATTCCATTTAATATTTTTTCTTCTTCAACTTTTGATTCCAGATTACAAATTTTAAGCAATTTTTTATCCATAATCTATGTCATCTCCTTTATTAAAGTTATCTGCTCAGCATACTGCTATTTATATCCTACAACATTACTCAACTTTAGTCAAGGTTTTAGCTGAAAAAGTAACTCAATTTACATAAAAAAGAGTACCGGGCACCTGGGAAATTTAAAATTAAAAGGTAAATTTATCCAGGTGCCCGGTACCAACACAACAGACTATTCAATATATTTTTTTCTAAACAGCAATCTTAAAACTACATATAAAGGAACTGCTGTTAAAGCTCCGATAAAACCAAATAAATAAACTCCTGATAAAACAACAAATAAAACAACAATGGGATGAATCTCCAGTCTTCTACCCTGAACCAGTGGTCTGATTACATTGCCTTCCAAATACTGCGCTATCACAATAGTTATTAATACCCCTAAAAACAAAAACCAGCTATTTGTCGCAGCGACAAATACAGCAGGCAGACTGCCAAAAAAAGGCCCAATAATCGGAATTAAAGAGGTTATCATGGCAATAAATGCCAGCACAGCTGCATTAGGGAGTCTAATTATCAAAAATCCGGTGAACATTACTAAGCCCAGAAAAAAAGCAACCACTACTTGTGAACTAATAAATGTTGAAACTAAGTGATCAATTTCCACCGCCAGTTTTTCAACTTTTCTTTTATTTGCTTCTGGCACAATTGTCATCATATTACTAAATAATTTTTGGTCATCTTTAAGTAAATAAAATAAAACAAATGGGATTAAGACTATTATTAAGCCAAAGTTAGTAATCGAACTAAAAATTCCCATATAATTATAAGAAGAGATTTGCTGAGCCAGATCATTAGCATAAGAAAATATTCTTTGCCGTAATTTTAACTCTTCTAAAAATTCCTGATCAATATTAATATATTCTCTTAAACTTTCAATTATTCCCAGAATAAAATTATAAATATAGTCATAATTTCCACTCAAGGTCTGGCTCAATTCCTTACCCTGATTATAAATAATGCTGCCTCCAAAATAAAACACAATGGTTAGGATAGCAGTCACAACCAGAAACGAGATCACTATTGATAATGCTTTATTTTTAATCCATTTATGCAAAAATCTAACCAGAGGCCGCATTAGATAATATAAAAAAGTACTAAATAACAGCGGCAGCAGTATAAAACTGAGTACAGAAGTCAAAGGTGCTGTAAAATATGGTATCTGTCCTGCTAAAAATATAATAACAAGTAAGATGATTATTCCACGGCCAATTTTAAAATAACGTTCATCGAACATATAAATCTCTCCTAACACTATTTTTATTCTAAAGTAGCAAAAGATATAAGCAAATTAATGATTATCATGGTTGTCATTTTCGGATACAACTTTAATTGCTCTGGTGACTACTGAAAGCAGATCAACAGAATGCTGCTGTTCAAGTTCCTCAGTTTTTGAATAAACTTCTCCCTTAGATGTAGCTACATATTTAGCTGGCAAACGGTTTAAAGCATAGCTTGCCATATCCAGCAGACAGTCTTCATCTTTACAAACATCTTCAAATTCCTTTCTCTGCAGCATATCTCTTAGCATTTTTAAAACAACTTCCTCAGTTACATTATTCAATCTGCCTTTTAAATGTTTTAGCTTTTCATCTTTTAACATAATATTTACCCCCAATTATTCTTTAATTAAAAAAATAGAATCAAATCCTAAAGCAAATGTAGGTTCTAATATCTATTTTAAAATAATATATTAACTCTTAAGACTATATTTCGTTATAAATTGCAAAAACCCTGCTTCAGCTGACAGGGTTTTAAATAATAAATCACCTGCAGACTATATTGTCTGCATTTTGAAAGCAAATTTTATGTTAAACTAAATTTGTAATACAATTACCAGTTTATTTATTTCAATCTTATGAATAATTTTCTTAAAAATTAAGCAGGCAGTTAAACTGCCGGCCTAATCTTTAATTTAATTATAACTATCCTAAAATAGATAACAGTACTCCCGCTGCAACTGCCGAACCAATTACTCCTGCAACATTTGGTCCCATAGCATGCATTAATAAGAAATTACCTGGATTTGCCTCATTACCAAGTTTTTGAGAACATCTAGCTGCCTCAGGCACTGCTGAAACTCCAGCCGCACCAATTATTGGATTGATTTTACCATCTGTCAGGTAATACATTAACTTACCCATCATTAAACCGGAAAAAGTACTCAAAGCAAAAGCAGATAAGCCGAGTCCAATTATAGAAATAAACTGAAGAGTAAAGAATTGTTCAGCATTTAGACTGGCACCAACACTCAACATTAAGAGAATTGTAACAATATTTATCATTGCAGTGCTGGCAGTATCTGATAGTCTTTTAGTAACTCCACTTTCTTTTAATATATTTCCCAACATCAGCATTCCTACCAGCGATAAAGCCTGGGGTACAATTAAGCCCACAATTAATGAGACTAAAATTGGAAAAATTAATTTTTCAATCTTTTTAACTCTACGCATCTGATCCATCTCTACTGCTCTTTCCTCTTTAGTAGTAAAAAACTTAATAATTACCGGCTGAATTAATGGTACCAGAGCAATATATATGTAAGCTGCAATTGCTATCGGCCCCAACAAATGTGGTGATAATAATGAAGTTAAATAAATAGATGTTGGGCCATCCGCACCACCAATAATCGCAATTGAGCCGGCTTCTGCTGGACTAAATCCTAATAATCTAGAACCCAAAAAAGTAGTAAATATCCCCAGCTGAGCAGCTGCTCCCAGCAGCATAGTTTTTGGCTGAGCAATTAGAGGACCAAAATCGGTCATTGCCCCAATTCCTAAAAATATTAAGGGGGGATAAATTCCCAGTCTAACTCCTTCATAAAGATAATGCAGTAAGCCGCCAACAGTTTCAGCTGTTGGACCTGACATTAATCCTGTTCCCGGTATATTTGATAGGAAAATCCCAAAACTAATTGGTAATAATAAAAGGGGTTCATATTCTTTAAATATCGCAAGATACATTAAGATTGCTGAAATGATTATCATTCCAACATGACCCCAGCTAAATTGAGCAAAACCACTTGCCTGTAAAAATAATATTATTTTATCTGTCACAAATAGTACACCGTCCTTTTACTGTTAATTTATAATAAATAAATTATCTCCTGAATTAACTTCTTTACCTTCTTTGACACATACCTCTTTAATTACACCAGCTTTTGGTGCTGTAATATCATTTTCCATTTTCATTGCCTCTAATACTGCCAGATGCTGGCCTTCCTGAACTTCATCTCCTTCGGCAGCAGCAAGCATTAAAATCTGACCCGGCATCGGTGCTTTAATTTCTACTCCATCTTCTGAATCTCCGGAAGTAGTTACCGATTTTTCTGTACTCTTAATTTCAGCAGCTCTCTTTTTTGCCCCTGACTTTTTTTCTGTTTGCTTATTAGTGTTTTTAGAAATTGTAGAAAATTTACTTTTACTCTGCCCGGAACTCTTATTAATTGACTTAATCTCATTATTAGCTTCATCAACCCGCTCAACTTCAACCTCATATATTTCATCATCAATTTTAATTTTATATTTTTGCATATTTGTACCCTCCTGTTTAATAAATCCTGCCGGATGCTCTTTAAGATACGAATCTACCGCTGCAGCAATAACAGCTCTTATCTTTTTTTCTTTTTCTATTTTTCTCTCGTCTTCTTTAGTCTGCTTTTTAGTTTCCTTTTTTTTCTTTAAAAAGAATCTTTCCATTAACCAGCCCTGAAGCTTTAAGATAATGGTTAATAAAAGCAGTACTAAAAAAACAACTGAAAGCCCGATTACGGTAATCTCCAGTGTTTCTCCTAAGACATTCATCAAATTCCTCCCAACTTTAAATATGCTGCATCAAATAATTATAAATCTAATTATAAATCGATTTTCAAACTATTTTATAATGGAATATTCCCATGCTTTTTAGCCTGAGCGTTTTCTTTTTTATTAATCATCATTTCCAGACCATTGATTAATTTATTTCTGCTTTCTTCCATCTTAATCACATCATTTACCATTCCTCTTTTAGCTGCAATATAAGGATTGGCAAAATTATCTTTGTATTCATCAATTTTTTCCTGACGCAGCTGATCTGGATCATCGGCTGCTGCGATTTCTTTTCTATAAATTACATTAGCTGCACCTTCTGGACCCATAACTGCAATTTCTGCTATCGGCCAGGCATAAACTAAATCAGCTCTAACTGAACGGCTTCCCATTGCTATATAAGCTCCACCATAAGCCTTGCGCATAATTAATGTAATCTTGGGAACTGTTGCTTCTGAGTAAGCATAAAGCACCTTAGCCCCGTGTCTGATTACTCCACCATATTCCTGCTCCACTCCAGGTAAATATCCTGGAACATCAACTAAAGAAATGATTGGGATATTGAAGCTGTCACAGAAACGAATAAAGCGTGCGATTTTAGTTGAAGCATCAATATTTAAGCAGCCCGCTAAAAACTGAGGCTGATTTGCTACAATACCAACACTGCGGCCGTTTAAACGAGCAAAGCCTATAACTGCATTTTTAGCAAAATACGGCTGGATCTCCATAAAACTATCCTGATCAACAAGAATTTCTATCACATTTTTAACATTATATGCTTTTTTGGGGTTTTCATTTACTATTTCTTTTAATTCCTCAGTACTTCTCCCAGGATTATCACTGTTATCTATTATTTCTGGCTTTTCCTCAAAATTATCTGGTATGTAAGATAACAATTTTTTTATTCTTTCTAAGGCGGCTTCTTCATTTGCTTCCATGAAATGTGCAACTCCACTAATTTCATTGTGAGTAGCTGCTCCACCAAGTTCTTCTGCTGAAACTTCCTCGCCAGTTACAGATTTAACAACACTGGGACCAGTAATAAACATCTTAGATGTCTGATCAACCATCACAATAAAATCTGTTATCGCTGGAGAATAAACTGCTCCCCCGGCACAGGGACCCAGGATTGCTGTAATTTGAGGAACTACTCCTGAAGCTTTAGTGTTGCGGTAGAAAATCTCTCCGTATCCATTGAGTGAATCTATCCCCTCATTGATTCTAGCACCACCGGAATCATTAAGTCCAATTACTGGAGCTCCGTTTTTAACAGCAAGGTCCATTACCTCAGAAATTTTATTAGCATGAGCTTCACCGACTGAACCTCCCATTACAGTAAAATCCTGAGCATAAACATAGACCAGGCGGCCTTCAATTGTTCCATAACCAACTACAACACCTTCTCCTGGAACGTCTTTTTCATCCATACCCAGAGAGGTGCTGCGATTTTCCACAAACATATTCAATTCGTTAAATGTACCGTCATCCAGCAAGTATTCAATTCTTTCTCTGGCAGTTTTTTTATTTTTTTTATGCTGTTTTTCGATTCTTGCCTGGCCGCCACCCTGACGAATTGTTTCTTTTTTATCTTCTAATGACTTTTCCCTATCTTCTACTGACATTATTTTTCCTCCTTAGCAGGTGATTTAATTGTTCTAATAAGATTCCATTCGAATCTAAATTTATCTCTTTATTTAATTGACACAATTAAGGATAGCAAAAAACTG
>JASMSZ010000040.1:0-51938 GCA_041694515.1 Halanaerobium sp. | reverse complement strand
TAGTTTATGGGATTGTTATTTATAGAGGAGAATTGTTAGGACAATGAAATTAAAACTTTCAGATGAAGTTCAATTTGTCAAAGGTGTTGGGCCCAAATGGGCCGAGCGCCTTTCCAAATTAGAAATAAAAACAGTTAGAGATTTACTTTACTATTTTCCCAGAGAATATGAGGACCGCAGTCAGATAAGTCAAATAAAATATACAGCCGTAGGTGACCAGGCTAATTTTAAAGTTAAAGTTTTAAAAATCGACTATCAAAAAATTAGATATAATCTTGATTTACTTCGGGTAACATTTTCTGACGGCAGTGATGTAGTTAATGGGATCTGGTATAATCAGTCTTATCTTCGTGATCAGTTTAACGTGGGAGATAAATATATTATTAGTGGTGAAATTAGCGAAAAAAGCTGGAAAAAATATAAAAGAAAAGAAATTAATAATCCGGTTTATGAAAAACTTGGTTCTGATGCTTCAGTTTTAAATACAGGCAGGATAGTTCCTGTATATTCACTGACTGAAGGAATAACCCAGCGTCGGCTGCGCCGGGTAGTTGCCAATGCCTTAAAAAGTTATATACCTTTGCTCAAAGATCAGCTGCCTGAATCAATTAGAAAAAAAAGAAAATTACCTAATTTGAAGACTTCTATTCTGGGAATGCATTTTCCTAAAAATGAGAAACATCAAAAAAATTCTCGCAGGAGGCTGGCTTTTGAAGAGTTTTTCTATTTACAGCTTTATGCACTGGAAGAAAAGAAAAAATATAATGATTTAATTGGGATTCAACATCAGTTTAAAAAAAAGGAAAGTCAGAATTTTTTAGATGGGCTTGGTTTTGAGCTGACTGATGCGCAAAAACGTGTCTGCCTGGAGATAAGAAAAGACATGGAATCCTCAAAAACTATGTCCAGATTACTGCAGGGAGATGTTGGTTCAGGTAAAACAGTAGTAGCAGCTCTGGCACTGCTGCAGACTGCAGCTAATGGTTTTCAGGGAGTATTTATGGCTCCTACAGAAATCCTGGCTGAACAGCATTTTTTGAATTTCAAAGAGCTGCTAAATGATTTTGATTATAATATTCATTTATTGACAGGTAGTGTAACAGCTTCTGAACGCAGACAGATTGAGACTGAGGTTGAGACAGGGAAAACAGATCTAATTATTGGGACTCATGCACTTTTTCAGGAAAGTTTAAATTATAATAATCCTGGTTTGATTGTAATTGACGAACAGCATCGTTTTGGTGTAGAACAGCGCCACAGTCTGAAGGAAAAAGGAGATAGCCCCGATTTGTTGATTATGACAGCAACTCCAATCCCCAGATCAATGGCAATGCTGATTTATGGTGATTTAGACCTCTCTGTTATTGATGAGATGCCGCCTGGAAGAAAAAAAATAGCCACTTTCTGGCGGCGGGAAAACAGAAGAAAGCAGATTTATGCTTTTTTAAAAGAAAAAATTGAAGCTGGCAGACAGGCATATATTGTTTGTCCTTTAATAGAAAAATCCGAAGAGATGCCAGATTTGATCTCGGCAGAAGAATTATATAATGATCTGCAGTCTGGATTTTTAAAAGATTATAAGCTTGCTTTAATTCACAGTTCGATTCCTGCAGATGAGAAAAAAGAGATTATGGAGAAGTTTAGAGATGGTGAAATAGATGTTTTGGTTGCTACAACAGTAATTGAAGTTGGAGTAGATGTCAGCAATGCCAGCATTATGGTTATAGAAAATGCAGAAAGATTTGGACTGGCTCAGCTGCATCAGTTACGGGGTAGAGTTGGACGAGGACGGCATCAGTCCTACTGTATTCTAATTTCTAATCCACCAGGAGAGGATGCTGCTCACCGTCTGGAAATTATGTGTAAAAGCAGCAGTGGTTTTTTAATTGCGGAAGAAGATTTGAAAATGCGAGGTCCAGGAGAATTTTTTGGGACAAAACAGCATGGAATAGATGATTTAAAAGTTGCCAGTTTAATTGATGATCAGAAACTATTAGTAGAAGCAAGAGATGAGGCACAAAAAATTATAAAAGATGAAAACTGGCAGCAAAAATATAAAAATTTAGCTAAAATTATTTCTAAAATAGAATTAAAGATTTAATATATTTGGAGGAGTTATTTAATGAGAATTATTGCCGGCAGAGCTGGTGGTTTAAAATTAAAAAGTTTAAAAGGAAGAGATGTTCGACCAACACTGGATCGAGTAAAAGAATCAATGTTTAATATTATTGCATTTAATCTACCTGGAGCTGAAGTTCTTGATTTATTTGCGGGCTTTGGTAGTCTTGGTATTGAAGCCTTAAGCAGAGGAGCGGTAAAAGCAGATCTAGTGGAAATTGAGAAATCTCACCTTAAGATAATTGAGGAAAATTTAAAAAAGGCTAAATTTTTTGAGCAGGCTGAGCTTTTCTGCCAGGATGTTTATTTTTATCTAAAAAACTGCAGTCAGAAATATGATTTGATTTTTATGGATCCACCTTACCAAAAAGAAATGACAGCTGAGGCTGTGAAACTAATTATCAAGAATGATTTATTAAAAGAAAAGGGACTTATTGTTAGCGAAAGGTCTGCTGTTGAAAAAGCAGAAGAATTTAATGGATTAAGTATTATTAAAAATAAAAGTTATGGAAATTCTTTATTAACAATCTATAAACTAAACTAAATTATAAGGGGGAGTTAATATGAGCAAAAAAATAGTTTATCCTGGAAGTTTTGATCCGGTTACAAATGGACATCTTGATATTGTGGAGAGGGCAGCCAATATTTTTGAGGAAGTAATAGTTTCGGTGTTTTGTAATCCTAATAAGGAACCTGTTTTTACAATGGAAGAACGAGTTAAGATGCTAAAAAAAGCTACAAAAAAATATGAGAATGTTAAAGTAGATTCTTTTTCCGGTTTAACTACTAAATATGTTCATTCAATCGGCGGAGAAGCAATATTACGGGGTTTAAGAGCGGTTTCTGATTTTGAGGGTGAGTTTCAGATGGCTTCAATGAATAAATATTTAGATGATGAAATTGAAACTATATTTTTAATGACAGATACCAAATATGCATTTTTAAGTTCAAGTGTGATTAAAGAGGCTGCCTACTTTGATGGTAATATTAAAGATCTGGTTCCTAATTTTGTTTATCAGATGCTGAGAAATAAGTTTGTAGAAGAAAATAAGGGGTGAAATGAGTGTCTTTAGCTGCTTTTTTAAAACTGGTAGAAATCAGGACAAAAATTGCAAGTTTTACACCTTTTTTACTTGGTAATTTATATCTTTTATATCAGTATTCAAATTTTAACCGCTTTAACTTTATACTGCTCTTTTTTTCTATTCTCTGTGTGGATATGGGGACTACTGCTGTTAATAATTATCAGGATTTTCTCAGAGCTGAAAAAAAAGAGGGATATAATTATGAAAAACATAATGCAGTTGTAAATTATAATTTGAGTAAAAAGACTGTAAAAACTATAATTTTTATTCTTTTTTTTCTGGCAGTAGTAAGTGGTTTACTTCTTTATTTAAATAGTGATGTTATAGTATTGTTGATTGGTGTAATTTCATTTATAATTGGAATCTTATATACATCCGGGCCAGTTCCAATTTCCCGAACTCCTTTAGGAGAAGTATTTTCTGGTTTTACTATGGGATTTTTTATTACTTTTCTGGCGGTATATGTACATAATTTAAATTTAATCAATCTTGTTTTAAAATCAGGTTTATTAATCATTGAATTGAAATTTTTAGAAATCAGTAAAATATTAATTTTTTCTCTACCGCTTATTTTTGGAATCGCTAATATTATGCTGGCAAATAACATCTGTGATATTAAGGATGATTTAGAAAATAAGCGCTATACACTGCCGATTTATATTTCGCGAAGCAGCAGCCTTAAATTATTTAGATATCTTTATTATTTGTCATATTTGAGTATTATAATTGCAGTTATATTTAAGATATTACCTCTTATTTCTCTGCTTTCATTATTAAGTATTTTTGTGGTTCAAAAAAAAATTAATCAATTTGAAGAACACCAGAGTAAAAAGGATACTTTTGTTTTATCTGTTAAGAATTTTGTAATTATAAATTACGCTACAGCTTTAACTTTGATTTTAGCGATTACATTTTAAAAATAACGTTAAATAAAAGGTAGTTACTGAGGGGGATTTTTATGACATTATTAGGGAATGTTATCTGGTTTATTTTTGGGGGGTTGATTGAAGCAATTGGTTGGTGGATTGCTGGAATATTATGGTCAATTACCATTATTGGTATTCCAATAGGTAAGCAGTGTTTTAAAATGGCAAAAATGCAGATTGCACCATTTGGTAAAGAAATAGTGGAAAAAAGCAATTCCCCAATTGGTTTAATTGCAAATATCATCTGGATTGTTGTCTTTGGCTGGGAACTGGCTGTGATTAATTTGGTTTCAGCTTTAATTTTTGGGATTACGATTATTGGTATTCCTTTTGCCAAACAGAGTCTAAAACTTGCCTACTTATCATTGATGCCTTTTGGAAAAGATATTAGAAAAGTATAATAAAAATTAAGGAGTAATTATGGATTTATCTTTTGATAGTTCTATTACAGCAAAAGTTGTAAAAGCAGTGGCAGAATTTAATTTAATTGATGCGGTGAAAACTTTTTTGATGAGTATTTTTTATTCAGGTCAGTTAAAGGCTCTGCAGCCTAAGAGATATTTAAGTGAAAGTGGAGTAGATATTATTAGACCTTTGATTTATTTAAGAGAGAATGTAATTATTGAGGAAATAGAAAAAAGAGAAATTATAATCAATAAAAGTTCCTGTCCCTATGATGGTAACACAGCCCGGGCTCAAGTTAGAAAAGATTTTTCCCGATTTTTTAATGACCAGCAGCTTTTTTCTAATCTGCTTTCGGCAATGAGGGAAAATGATAATCAGGAGTTGTGGCCGGAAGAAGATTTTCAATTTTTAAGTAGAAAAATGAAAAAACACTGGAAATAAGGGGGAAGTTAGATGTCCGATAAGAAAAATGAGGAATTTATTCTGCAAAAATCAAAATATGCGCAAAAAAGACTTGATTCAATTTATCAAAATTCTCCCCTGGCTTTTATTTCCTGGAATAGAGAAGGAGATATAATAGATTTAAATCTGGCCGCAGAAGAACTTTTTGGTTGGGATAAAGAAGAAATTAAAAACAAAGATTTTATTTCTACCATTATTGCCAAAGAGGACAGAGATGTCTGGCGTAACTGGAAAAGCGGGGAACTGGATCATCTTCCCCATGATTTTATGAGTCGGGCTTTAAAAAGTGACGGCTCTGTAATTAACTGCAGTTGGAATAATGCAGTTATTGAGGAAGATGGAAGTATAGAAGAGGTTATTTCTATAGCTGAAAATTTAAATAATGATCTGGAACGAGAACTGGAAATGATCAAACTGGTCAAAGCCATTAACGAAACTGATAACTGGATTGTGATCACAGATCAAGATGGAGTTATTGAGTATGCAAATACTACTGTTCAGGAAATAACCGGATATAAAAAAGAAGAAGTTATTGGAAAAGCTCCTTCTCTATTTAAATCTGACAAACATAATATTAAATTTTATAAAGATCTCTGGCAGACAATTAAATCAGGTGAGGTTTTTAGTGATGTGATCATCAACAAGAAGAAAAATGGTGATTATTTTTATTCAGAACAGACTATAACTCCGATAAAAGATCATAATGATGCGATAATAAATTACATTTCGGTTGGCAGAGATATAACTCAAAACGAAAAATTAAGACGGAAAATTGAATATATCTCTAATTATAATATTTTATTTGGATTACCAAATCGTAAATCTATAAGAAATAAGATTGATAATTTAATTGAGGTTAATATAGAGAGTAAAATAGTAGTTTTAGTTATTAATATTAATAGGATTAAGTATTTAAATGAAATATATACTGATTCCGGAAATAATATTACGTTAATAAACCTGGTAGCTGATTTAATAAATAAAAAAGCTGTTTTAAGTCAAAATTGCGTCAGACTTGATCAGAATAATTATTTATCCTATCTGGGTGGAGATAATTTTGCACTGGTAGTTGATAATATTGATTCTGTAAATGAAATCTATAAAACCGCTGAAAATCTCTTAAAAATTTTTTCTGATACTATTAATTATAATCACTAGCCTATTATGTTGAATGTTAAAATAGGAATTTCCGTTTATCCTGATGACTGTATTAGTTCTCAAAATTTATTATCAAATGCAGAAATTGCTCTGATTAACATCAAGAAAAATGATTATGCTTTCTTTGATCAGAAAATGAACCAGGAGATTAAAGATTTTACGAAAATGGAAGCTAAACTGGATCAGGCAGTTAAGAATGATGAGTTTATTATCTATTATCAACCATATTACAGGGGTCGTGATCAGAGCCTTTATGGGATGGAAGCCTTAATTAGATGGCAGGATCCTGAGCGGGGCTTGATTTCTCCTGCAGAATTTATTCCTATCCTGGAAAATTCTAAGCTGATAAAGAAAGTTGGTTTAATAGTTATCCAGAAAGTAGTTAACAGTATAAAAAAATGGTTAGATAGTGGTTATAATGTAGTTCCTGTTTCTATTAATTTATCTGCCAGACAGATGGAAGATAGTGATCATCTGCAAAATATTTATCAGATTATTGCCGAGAGTGGTATTGATAATTCTTTAATTAAGTTTGAAATAACTGAAACAAGTGCTATGGATGACGTTAATTATAGTTTAAAGGTAATGAATGATATGAAAGCAAAAGGTTTTGCGATTTCTATTGATGATTTTGGAACTGGCTACTCATCTTTTAGTTATCTGCAAAAATTTCCTATTGATTATCTTAAAATTGACATTTCATTTATTCGAAATATGACTTTAAGTGATGAGGGAAAGAATATTGTTGAATCAATTATTAATATTGCTCATCTCTTAAATTTAAAAACAATTGCCGAAGGTGTAGAAAGAGAAATAGAAATGCAAAAGCTGAATCAGCTGGGGAATGATTTCATTCAGGGTTATTATTTTAATCAACCCATGTCGGAAATTGAAATAGAAGATATTTTACAGGTGAAAATAAATGTTTAACTGGAGAAAGACCGCTCTCTTTAGTGAAAGCGGTCTTTTTATTAGCCAGAAATTATACCTAATGGTTTGTTGTGGATAATATTTATAGTTTTATAATTTCCGCTATCAACAAAATTTAACCTTACTGTATTACAGATTGTCCGAAGGATATTTTGTTCTAGTTATAGTTCATTTTGTATCTTTAAAGGTCTAAATTAAATAACATTTTCTGCTTTTTTACCAAAGATCTGAACAATTGCATAAAGTATAATTATTCCCAGTGGTAAGAGATAAATTGCTGAGAATCCAAATCCTGCAGGTAAAAATCCAAATAGGGCTGCAACCAGACCTACAGTAAGAGCATATGGCATTTGAGTGTTAACATGATCCATATGATCTACAGCAGAAGCGGTAGAAGACATAATTGTTGTATCAGAAATGGGTGAACAGTGATCTCCCATTACACTTGCTGTTAAAACTGCTGCGATTGTTGGCAGCATAGGTATTCCAATTGAATTAGCAAGAGGAATGGCAAGTGGCATCACGATTGAAACAGTTCCCCAGGAGCTTCCGATTGTAAAAGCAATAAAAGCAGAGCCAACAAAAATCATTACAGGAACGATTTCTGGTATAATATTACCTTCCAGAATAGAAACTAAGTAATTTGCAGTGCCTAAATCATCAGTGATACTACCAATTGACCAGGCTAAAACAAGGATTACACAGGCAATAAACATTGATTTGGCCCCATCAATCCAGCCGTCAACTGTTTCGCTGACATTAAGAATTCCCTTGGAAAGGGATAGAATTCCAGCAATAAAACTACCTGCAATAGCTGCCCAGAGCAGAACAATACTGGCATCAGCGTTACCAAAAGCGTCTCTAATAGAAGTTCCTGCTTCCAGACCCCCACCATTATACCAGAGCCCAATTAAGGTTACTATTATTACTCCAATAATTGGCACAAATGAATTTGTAAAAGTAAAACTTCTTCCTTCGGGCTGTTCAATTTCTTCCATCTCCTGAGAAACCATCGGAGTAGATCCGGGTCTTAAAGTTTCCCCTGTTGAGCGAGCTCTTTTTTCTGCTTTCAACATTGGTCCAAAATCTTTGGCAGTAAAGATTATGATTAAAGCAAAAGCAAGAGCAAATATGCTGTAAAAACGATAGGGTATTGTCTGGACAAAAGTTCCATAGGCGCTCATTTCTAAACCTAAAGAATCAAAGCCATCCCTGATAACTCCGACTTCAAAAGCAATCCAGGTTGAGATTGGAACAATACTGGAAACTGCAGCTGCAGTTAAGTCAACAATAAAAGCAAGCTTTTCTCTTGAAATTTTCATTTTATCAGTAATTGGTCGCATAGTATTACCAACAATTAATGTATTGGCATAATCATCAAAAAAGATCAACACACCCATCATCCAGGCAGCAAATTGTGTTTTAACTACAGAATTTGCTTTTTCTGAAACATATTCACCAATTGCAACTATACCACCTGATTTATTAATTATACCAATCATGCCGCCCATAGCCAGTAAAAATAAAATAATACCGGCATTCCAGGGATCAGCCAGTGAAGCTAAAATATAATCGTCAAGTGTCTGCATAAAAGCAAAAATAGGGTTGTAAGAATTTGTAATTAATGCCCCTGCAAAAACACCCAAAAATAATGAGAGTACGACCTGTTTGCTCCACCAGGCTAAAATAATTGCAAGCAGCGGTGGTAATAAAGAAATGATACCATAACTTTCCATAAATAAAGCCTCCTAGTTTTGTTTTTGAAATTAAATTGAAATATTTAGGCATAAAAAAATATCCGGCGATATGCCGGATAAATAGCAAAAATCGCCTCATCTTCTAATATGAGATAGCTCAACATAGTAAAAATTACTATGACAGTACTGTATATATTATATACAGTCCCAGCAGAATTTTTGAACCCTTAAAAAATCCACTTCGGCAGAAAAACCTTTTATTTTAGCTTTAAGTCTGGGTTCAAACCAATTCTAAAATTACTGATTTTTTCTGCTCCTCTACCTCATCAAAAAGCTGAGGTATTTATAATGATTAACAAAAGCTAATCATTTCTCAATATTCAATTTTATATAAATTATAACTCAGGTTGTAATTTATGTCAAGAAATCTCCAAAAAATTTTGCATTAAGCAGGGTTTATAATATATAATAATTATGTTGACTTTTTTTGAGATAAAGAGAGGAATTACATTTTTAGTTAAATTAATAGCTGATAAAATATATTAATAAATAATTATAAAGGAAGATAAATATGAGAAATAAGAGATTAGAAAAAGTATATTCTCGTTTAATTGGAATAATCTTCATTCTATTTGTAATAAGTCACTTTGTTCCTATTCCCTATCAGGTTATGCAGCCTGGAATTGCAGCTGAGTTATCACCGATGATTGAAGTAAAAGATGGGTATAAAAATCAGGGAGAGTTTTTGCTGACTGCAGTTAGCAGCAGGAGGGCTGTAGCCTGGGATTATTTTTATATCTCGCTATTCCAGCCTGAAGATAAAGGATTAACAGCTCTTTCAGAACAGATGCCGAAAGATATGGATATGAATGAATACATAGATTTAATGGCCCAGCTAATGGAAGAAAGCAAACTACAGGCCCAGGCTGTTGCCTTTAGACAGGCGGGATACAAGGTTGAAGTTTCTGGAGAAGGAGCAGAAGTTGTAGAAGTTATGAAAGAGGGAAGTGCTTATAATAAATTAAAAAAAGGTGACCTGATTATTGCAGTAGCCAATAAAAAGGTTGAGATGGCTGCAGATGCTGTTAATATTATTCGAAATAGAGAGATCGGTGATATTGTTGAGATAACTGTTTTAAGAGATGAAGAAAAAATGAAATTTGATTTAAAAACAGTAGAGTTGGAAGGTAACCAGGGTAATCCATCAATTGGAGTTTTAATTAGATCTCAGGGACTGAACTATAATATTCCCCGGGAGGTTAAATTTAATACTAAAAATATAATTGGCCCTTCTGCCGGCAGTGTTTTTGCTATGGAAATCTATAATCAGTTAATTAAAAGAGATATTACCGGGGGGAGAAGAATAGCCGGAACCGGAACAATTAGTCTTGATGGAGAGATTGGTAGAATAGGGGGAGTAAAGTTTAAGGTCATGGCGGCAAAATCAGCTGGAGCAGATTTGTTTTTTGTGCCGGAAGAAAATTATGAGACAGCCTCTAAATATGCTGGTGATTTGAAATTGCTAAAGGTTAAGACCATTGATGATTTGATAGAATTTCTGCAGAGTGAACTACAATCATAAAAAACATTTAGTTCTGGTTTTAGATTTTAATAAATTTTTGATAGAAATCTCTTCGGGCTTTACTGTGGTCTGAGTTTTGATATAGTAGAGCATAAAGGTCTGAAGCTAATAAATCAAAACTAAGAGAAAGCACAAGAGGATCTTGAGTATTTAAATTTATCTCGTTTATTTTTGCAGCTGGATTGATAATAATCTCCACCTCAGATTTTTGCTGTAATTGGGAAAGTAAATATTCTTTATTCTTTTTAAGGCCTAGAACTCTTAAATAATGGGGAGCATTGTTTTCTGCTATATTAATTTTTTCAGCATCCAACCCAAAATAAACCTGAAGTAGTTTTCTTTTGATTCTGCTCTCAGTTAAATTTTTAGATTTAAGAGTGTCTAAAAATGATTCAGCTTTAAATGAAGCAGCCGCTTTTTCAATAATGCGATTTTCCAGACCATTTTTTATCCCTTTAAATTTTATTAGGTCCTCGGCTCTGGAACGTCTTAATTGATCAACTGTTTTACTTAAAATTTTTGTTTTGTAATCTTTTTTAACAAATCTACCTTTTTCTATTTCTTTTTTTAAAATTTTCCAGGAAGCAGCAGGCATTAGATTTTGAGCAGCAGCCAGAGCTTCTGCCTGAGGTTTGGAATTGATTAGATTTCTAATTAGAGAAGCACTGGCATAATTTTCATTAACTTCCTGACTGTAATAATCTGCACCAACTCTTTTAATGGTATAAGCTTTTATACTGGAGTTTAATCTAGAGAGAGCTTTTAAATATTCGATACCTAAGATATTATTTGGTGCTTTTAATATTTTTTCGATTCTGCTCTTATTATATTTTTTTAGTTCAGAATTACTCTGATAGCAAGTAAGCAGGGCTCTGCGTCTGGCAGTTGGGAAATCAACTCCATTAGCTAAATGTTTCTGTAGTTCTTTTTTGAAATTTGAACTTTCCTTAACTAAAGCTTCAGCGACAGCAGCAAGAATTTTAATCTCGCCTGCTTCACTGCCAAAAACAATGGAGTCAACTAGATTACTTTTTGCTAAACTTAAAACAGAATAATGGGCAAAATACTCGGCACTGCGGATATTGTAAGTTAAAGGTAACTCAAGCACCAGATCCGCGCCGCAGCTTAAAGCCTGTTCTGTTCTAGCCCATTTATCTAGAAGAGCAGCTTCTCCACGCTGAGTAAAATTCCCACTCATAATTACGATCAGATCATCATTTTGAGTTATTTTTTTACTTTGATTTAAATGATACTGGTGACCATTATGAAAAGGGTTATATTCTACAATTAAAGCTGTTACACTCATAAGAACACCTCAAATGTTAAATTTATTTAATTAGTTAGTATTTTAAGCTAAAAGTTTTACTTTTCGAACTTCTTTCAATAAAAAAGGATTTAATACTTTAATACAGTATTATATATATAATAGCAAAAAATTATAAAAAGAACAACTTACATATTTTCAAAACCACGGGGGAGGATATTTATAAGATGGATGTACTTAAAAATTTTAAAAAAAGAGCAGCTTCTGATGTAAAAAAAATTGTTTTTGCCGAAGGTGATGACGAAAGAATAGTAAAAGCAGCGGCAAAAATTGAAGCTGAAAAAATTGCTGAGATTGTAATTTTGGGTAGTTTAGAGTCTATTAAAGACTCCGCAAATGAGTATGGAGTCGATCTGGATGGGGTTGAAATTATCGATCCTGAAAATTCTGAGTACACAGCAGAATTCAGAGACAAATTTTTTGAACTAAGAAAACATAAAGGAATTACAAAAGAAGAGGCGGAAAAAGCAATTAAAGATCCACTTTATTTTGGAACAATGATGATTTATACCAATAAAGCAGATGGTATGGTTGCCGGGGCAGCTAATGCAACCGGTAATGTTTTAAGACCTGCTTTCCAAATTGTTAAGACTGCAGAAGGTATTTCTACAGTTTCTAGTGCAATTATTATGGTCTTAAAAGATAAATCATTTGGTGAAGAGGGTGTAATGGTCTTTTCAGACTGTGCAGTAAACCCGGCACCTAATTCAGAACAGCTGGCAGAAATAGCAATTACTACTGCTGATACAGCTCATAGATTGTTGGATTTTGATCCGAAAGTTGCAATGCTTTCATTTTCTACTATGGGCAGTGCCCGGCATGAAAATGTGGATAATGTAACTGAAGCAGTTAAAATTGCCCATCAAAATGCCCCACATCTAAAAATAGATGGAGAAATGCAGGCAGATGCCGCTCTGGTAGAAAGTGTAGGGCAGAGAAAAGCACCCGAAAGTGAAATAGCAGGTCGGGCAAATGTTTTAGTTTTCCCTGATTTACAGTCAGGTAATATTGGTTATAAGCTTGTACAGAGACTTGCCGGTGCAGATGCCGTCGGACCTATTTTACAGGGGCTGGCAGCACCGATTAATGATTTATCTCGCGGCTGTTCGATGGAGGATGTCGTTAATTTAACAGCAATTACAGCAGTACAGGCTCAAAATAAATAAAATTTCTAGGAGGAAAATAATGAAAATACTTGTTATCAATAGTGGTAGTTCTTCTCTAAAGTATCAGTTATTTAATATGAAAACAGAAAGTGTACTGGCTAAAGGTTTAATTCAGCGAATTGGGATTGAAGATTCATTTTTAGAATATGAAAATGGTAGTGGGGAAGAAATTGTGATTGAAAAAGATATTCCTACCCACAAGGTCGGAATTGAATTATTAATTGAGACACTTTTATCAGAAGATCACGGAGTACTGGAGGATATGGAGGAAGTAGAAGCTATCGGCCATCGTATCGTTCATGGTGGTGAAGCCTTTTCCGAGTCTACAGTTATTGATGATGCAGCAATTGAAAATCTGGAAGAAGTTGCAGATTTAGCTCCTTTACACAACCCACCCAATATTATGGGGATTAAGGTCTGTAAAGAATTAATGCCTGAAAAACCACAGGTTGGTGTCTTTGATACTGCCTTCCATCAGAGCATGCCTGAGAAAGCCTATATTTATGCACTGCCATACGAGTATTACAAAAAGTATGGTGTAAGAAGATATGGTTTCCATGGTACCTCTCATGGTTATGTTGCTAAAAGAGCTGCTCAGATGATGGAAAAAGATTTATCCGATCTTAAGCTAATTACCTGTCATTTAGGTAATGGTGCCAGTATAGCAGCGGTTAAAAACGGCAAGTCAGTCGATACCAGTATGGGACTGACTCCTTTAGAAGGCCTGGTAATGGGAACCCGCTGTGGGGATATAGATCCTGCGATAATTCCATTTATCATGGATAAAGAAGATATTTCTGCTTCTGAGATGGATGATATCTTAAATAAGGAGAGTGGATTATTGGGTGTTTCCGGTGTCAGCAGTGATTCCCGGGATGTGGAAGATGCAGCTGCTGAAGGAAATCATCAGGCAGAGATTGCACTTGAGCTTTTCAACTATAGAGTCAAAAAGTACATTGGTGCTTATACTGCAGCAATGGGAGGGGTTGATGCTATCGTCTTTACTGCTGGTATTGGTGAAAATTCTAAAGAGACCCGGGCTGGAGTTTTAGAAGGACTTGAATATTTAGGAGTAAAGGTAGATCATGAAGCTAATGACTGCCGCGGCAAAGAGGTGTTTATTTCTACTGATGATTCTAAAGTCAAAGCAATGATAATCCCCACAAATGAGGAATTAGTTATTGCCAGAGATACAATGGAATTGGTTAAGCAGTAAATTCTTCTTGACAGTTAAAGCTGCTTTTTATATAATAAAATGTGGTTATTTACAGGGGTGATCAAATAAATTGTTTATAAACCTCAGTGATTTAAAAGAAATTGGAAGTAGAAAACAGGTTTCGCTGGAGCTTGAATTTCATAATCTGGAATTTGTTAATCGTGAAATAGAAATAAAAGATCCAATTAAGCTTGAGTTAGAAGTTTTCAATACCAGGGATTCATTTGTAGTAGAAGGAAAGCTTAAGGCTAATTTGATTTTAAGCTGCAGCCGCTGTTTACAAAAGTATAGTTCTCCAGTTGAATTGGATATTTCCGAAGATGTTTTAAAAAGTAAAATGGAAGATGAGGAAGAACTATATTTAGACGAGATTATTGTGGATAATATTATTCTATCTCTGCCAATGAAGCCTCTCTGTTCTGATGATTGTAAAGGGATTTGTCCTGAATGCGGTCAGGATTTAAATGAGGGTGAATGTGATTGTGAGGTAGAAGCGTTAGATCCACGACTTGCAAAACTTAAAGACTTTTATAATGATGATACTGATTAATTAAAGGAGGTGTATAGAATGGCTGTACCAAAGAAACGGACTTCTAAAACACGCAAGCGTAAAAGACGTACTCATAAAAAACTGAGTGCTCCTAATCTTGCAGAATGTTCAAACTGCCATGAAAAGATTTTACCTCATCATGTATGCCCTGAATGTGGACACTATGATGGCAAAAAGGTGAGCGGAAATTAAATTATTTAAGATAAACAGAGATCTCTAGTGTAGAGATTCTCTGTTTTTTTCTTGTCTCAAACTTGCAATTGACCGACGGTTGAGATATAATGTTTTGCAAATGATACAGATATAAATTTTCTTTTTTTGAACCCGGGAGGCGGCAATATTGTATAGGATAGCTGTTGATGTTATGAGTGGAGAAAAGGATCCTGCAGAGTTAATTGCGGGTGCTTTAAAAGCTTTAGAAGAAGAAGCAGAAATAGAATTGACCCTGATTGGTGAATATGATATTATAAGCAGAGAGTTAGCAAAAACTGACTTTGATTCGAAAAGGCTTAAAATTGAAAAAGCAGATCAAATTATTACAATGGATGAATCACCAATTAAAGCTCTGCGCAAAAAGAAAAATGCTACAGTAAATGTTGGAGCAGGTTTATTAAAAGAGTCAAAAATTGATGCTTTCATTTCTCCAGGTAATACAGGTTCAGTTATGGCGGCCGGATTATTGCGGGTTGGTAGGATCAAAGGTGTTTCCAGACCACCAATTGCAATTCAATTTCCTGCTGTTAAGGGAAGTACTTTAGTCTTAGATAATGGGGCCAATACTGACTGCAGTCCCGAAAATTTACAGCAGTTTGCTTTAATGGGACAGCTTTATGCAGAA
Organism: Halanaerobium sp.; assembly: GCA_041694515.1. Taxonomy (GTDB): domain Bacteria; phylum Bacillota; class Halanaerobiia; order Halanaerobiales; family Halanaerobiaceae; genus Halanaerobium. The sequence goes on along the minus strand of JASMSZ010000040.1, from coordinate 36,481 downwards.
AATGTAATGAAAATTAATAATCCCAGAGTAGCACTTTTAAATATTGGAGAAGAAAAGAGAAAAGGTAATAATTTAACCAAAGAAAGTTATAAGATTTTAAATGATGATCAGAGAATAAAGAATTTTATTGGGAATGTTGAAGGAAGAGATATTTTCAGTGAACAGGTTGATGTGGTTATAACAGATGGTTTTGTTGGTAATGTTGTTTTAAAAACAACTGAAGGAGCAGCTTCCTTTTTTCTTGATTTAATTAAAGGAAGTTTTCAAACTAATTTAAGATCAAAAATTGCTGCCCTGCTTTTAAAACCATATTTAAAAAAAGTATTAAATAAAATTGATTACAGACAGTATGGGGGAGCTCCATTACTGGGAGTTAATGGTGTTGTAATCATCAGCCACGGCAGTTCAGACGGAACTGCTATTTATAATGCAGTTAAAGCTGCTAAAAACACTGTACAGGAAGATATAGTATCACTAATTAAAACTGAGTTAGAAAAGAATGAGGAGTTGGAATAAATGGCATTGAAAACAGAGCTTTGTGATTTACTAGAGATTGAAAAGCCAATTATTCAGGGAGGTATGGCCTGGGTTGCAACCGGAGAATTAGCAGCAGCAGTTTCCAGTGCAGGTGGTCTGGGTATTATTGGGGCAGGAAATGCTCCAGCAGATGTAATTGAAAAAGAAATTGAAAAAGTAAAAGAATTAACAGATAAACCATTTGGTTTAAATATAATGTTACTTTCTCCTTTTGCAGATGATATAATAGAACTTGCGATAGAAAAAAAGGTACCTGTAATAACAACGGGAGCCGGGAATCCTGGTAAACATATAAAGAGGTTTCAAGAAGTAGGTGCAAAAGTTATTCCAGTTATTCCTTCTGTAGCTTTAGCACGAAGAATGGAAAGACTTGATGTAGATGCGGTAATTGTTGAAGGAACAGAAGCCGGGGGTCATATTGGAGAACTCGCTACTATGGCACTGGTACCCCAGGTTGCAGATGCAGTAAATATACCAATTATTGCTGCAGGTGGGGTCGCAGATGGTAGAGGTTTAGCTGCTGTTTTAGCTCTGGGAGCAAAAGGAGCACAAATTGGAACTAGATTTGTCTGTTCTGAAGAATGTACAGCTTCAGATGCTTTTAAAAGAGCTATAATTGGAGCCCGGGATAGAGACGCAGTTGTAACAGGTCGCAGTACGGGGCATCCAGTTAGAAATTTAAAAAACAAGCTGACAAAGGAGATAGAAAGACTGGAAAAAGAAGGTGCATCTCCTGAAAAAATTGAAGAAGTAGGCTCAGGTAAGTTGAGAGATGCTGTAATCGACGGTGATGTTCGGGAAGGCAGTGTAATGGCCGGCCAGGTTGCGGGAATGATTACTGAGATTAAAAGCGTAAAAGAGATTATTAATGAAATTGTTCTGGAAGCTGAACATACAATTAGAAGAAGCTGTGATTTACTGAAATAATTTATGCTATATTTTAAAATTTTAATATTTGTTATTAATTATACTGCAGATAAAAGAGGTGTCAAATTTGATAAACCTTAAAGATAAAAAAGTTTTGATTACAGGGAGCTCCAGAGGTATCGGAGCAGAAATTGCTAAAAAAATGGCTTTTTTAGGAGCTGAAGTTACTTTAAATTATGCTCATTCTCAAACCAGAGCAGAAGAAGTAAAAAATGAAATTGAAGCAGCAGGTGGTAAAGCTTATGTGGTGCAGGCTGATGTAAGTGACTTTGAAGAAGCAGCCAAATTAGTTAAAACTGCTTATACTAAGATGGGTGGTTTGAATGTTTTAGTTAATAATGCAGGTATTACCAGAGACAAACTCCTTTTAAGAATGAAAGAAGAAGACTGGGATCAGGTATTAGATATTAATTTAAAAGGTGTATTCAACTGTACTAAAAACGCAGTTAGATATTTACTTAAAGCTGAAAATGGGAAATTGATTAATCTTTCTTCAGTAGTTGGTGTTAATGGAAATGCAGGTCAGGCTAATTATTCGGCTGCAAAAGCTGGAATAGTTGGTTTTACTAAATCCATGGCCAAAGAGCTGGCTTCTAAAGGTGTCTGTTCAAATGCTATAGCACCTGGTTTTATAGATACTGAAATGACTGATGAATTAAGTGAAAATATAAAAGAGGGCGTACGTAATCAGGTTCCCCTGGCACGTTTTGGTAAAGCGGAAGAAGTAGCTGATTTAGCAGCATTTTTAGCTTCAGATAGTGCAAATTATATAAATGGTGAAGTGATTAAAATTGATGGCGGTATGGGGGCTTAGAGTAACCTTGTATTTATAAAAGAGAAAGTTTATGATGCGCCGGGCTCGATGCCCTAGTGCTGTGACGCACTCGATGTGCTAACGCAAATCTATCTATTCGATATAAAAAGAAAGATTTGTGAGTCGACCATGCGTTATAAAATGAAGACGAGTGCGCCGGGCTCGATGCCCTAGTGCTGAGTCGACCATGCGTTATAAAATGAAGACGAGTGCGCCGGGCTCGATGCCCTAGTGCTGAGTCGACCATGCGTTATAAAATGAAGACGAGTGCGACGGGCTCGATGCCCTAGTGCTGAGTCGACCATGCGTTATAAAATGAAGACTCAGTGAAAGGAGGTGAATGGAGTGGATAATATCTTAGATAGAGTAATCGATATTGTAGCAGAAGAATTAGCAGTTGACAGAGATGAAGTTACTGAAGACTCTTCATTTATAGAAGATCTTGGAGCAGATTCTTTAGATGTTGTTGAATTGGTTATGGCATTTGAAGAAGAATTTGATGTAGAAATACCTGATGAAGATGCAGAAAATATTCGCACAGTAGAGGATGCTGTAAGTTATTTAGACGATATTCTTTAAGCAATGATTAAGGATGAGGCTCCCTTTGTGGAGTTTTCATCCCTTTTATTTATTTTAATGGATGGTGATATATAAATGGTACAGTTGTTTAATAAAAGAAAAATAAAGGAATTTGAAGAAAGCCTGGCTTTAGATTTTAATGATAAGACTTTGATCCAGAGAGCTCTAACTCATAAGTCTTATCCCAATGAGAATAGGCGTCTTAATTTGAAAGATAATGAACGTTTAGAGTTTTTAGGAGATTCAGTTTTAAGCCTTTCTGTGAGCACCTATATTTTTAATAAATTTTCTAATTTGCCAGAAGGAGAATTGGCAAAAATGAGAGCAGTTATTGTAAGTGCTTCGATTTTAGCAGAGGCTGCTAAAAGAATTGAACTGGGTCAGTTTCTTTTTTTGGGTAAGGGTGAAGAAATGACAGGTGGTAGAGAAAGAGATTCTATTTTAGCAGATACAATGGAAGCAATTTTTGGTGCTTTATATCTTGATCAGGGTTTTACAGCAGCAGCTGATTTTATACTGGAACTACTTAAAGTTGATATTATAAATGTGGCAGAAGGCAATCATATTCAGGATTATAAAACCATACTGCAGGAAGTAATTCAGGAAAATGGGAATGTACGCCCTGAATACGAGGTAGTTGATGAAGAAGGTCCAGATCATAATAAAACTTTTATAGTTGCTGTGAAATTAAATGAAGATAGTCTTGGTTCCGGCCAGGGATCAAGCAAAAAAGAAGCTGAACAGGAAGCAGCAAAGGTTGCTTTAGATAAACTAAATAAACTTGATTAGTTAATTGGAGGCTAATAGAATGTATGCAATAAGAGGAGCTATCAGTGTTGAAGCTAACACTGAAAAAGATATACTGGAGGCCACAAAAGAAATAATGCAGAGCCTGATGCAGGAAAATAACTTAAAGAAAGAAGATCTGATAAGTATAATTACTACAACAACTGATGATTTAACTAAAGTTTATCCTGGAAAAGCATTAAGAGAAATCGGGTATAATTTAACTCCAATTTTATGTATGCAGGAAATGAAGGTTGAAATGAGTAGTAAAAAAATGATAAGATTATTAGTGCATGCAGATGGAAATATGGATAAGAGTCAGGTAAAACACCAATATTTAAGAAATGCAAAAAAATTAAGACCTGATTTAGCTGAATAATTAGAACTTTAAAAGGTGATGTGAAATAAATGAAAAATGTAATAGCTATTGATGGTCCGGGTGGAGCAGGCAAAAGTACTATTGCAAAATTATTGGCAAAAAGATTAAATTATATTCATCTTGATACTGGTGCGATGTATCGGGCTGTAACCCTGGCTGCTCTCCAGAATAGCATTGATTTTAATAAAAAAAATGAATTAGTGGAACTGACAAAAAATATTGATATTACTTTTGATGAAGACGGAGAAATATTTTTGAATGGGAAAAATGTCAGTGAGGAGATTAGAACTGCTGAGGTTAATAGTCATGTGTCTCAGATAGCAGCGGTTAAAGGTGTTAGAGAAGTTTTAGTAGAAAAGCAGCAGCAGCTAGCTCAAAATAACATGGTTGTAATGGATGGTAGAGATATTACTACAGTAGTTTTGCCTGAGGCTGAATATAAATTCTTTTTGACTGCTTCTCTGAAAGAAAGGGCAAAACGACGTTATCAAGAAGTTAAGTTAAAAGACTCAGAGGCAGATTTTGAAAAGGTAAAAGAAAGCATTGCTCGCAGAGATAAATTAGATAGTGAACGGAAACATTCACCATTAAAAAAGGCAGAGGATGCTGTTTTAGTAGATACTACCGAGTTGTCTATAGATCAGGTTCTTGATAAAATGATAACTATTATTGAAGGTGAAACTCAGTGAAAAATTTTGTTTATCAGTTGGTTAGGCTATTTCTTTTAGCTATTTTTAAAATATTTTTTAGAATAAAGATTAATGGAAAAGAAAAACTTCCTGACCAGGGTCCAGTGATTGTGATGTCAAATCATATCAGTGCTTTTGACCCTCCATTGCTGGCAGCAATTTTTTCGAGACCAGTAAGGTTTATGGCAAAAAAAGAACTTTTTGAAAATCCTATTATCCGCTTTGTTCTTTTTTTAGCTGATGCTTTTCCGGTTGATCGCAGTAAAAATGATATTACTGCTGTTAAAAAGGCTTTTTCGATACTTAAGGATCAGGAAGTTCTGGGATTATTTCCCGAAGGAACAAGACATCAGGAAGGTAAACTTGGTGATCCTAAAGCCGGTTCAGTTATGCTGGCTATAAAAAGTGGGGCTCCGATTTTACCGGTGGGAATTAAAAATGTAAAAAAAGATGGCAGAATCACAATTAATATCGGTCAAAAATTTACTATGGAACAATTTTCCAGTAAAAAATTGAGCAAAGATGAGAGAAAAAAAGCAGCACAATTTATCAAAAATAAAATCCAAAAAGAGATAGACAAATAATAATGAGTATCAATAAGGTAATTATTTTAAGATTTCAGCAATTTTTTTGGATTTAAAGCAGGATTTTAGAGATCAATAGAGAAAAATGTCTAAGAGGTATCCTGTATATTTTTAGGATATATCGTTACTTGTTGGTGTTGTGCTGGAAGGAGGTGAAGGTTCTGGAGGTTATTACAGCAGAAGAGGCTGGATTTTGTTTTGGTGTGGAAAGGGCTATTGATATGGTTCTGGAAGCAGCCAGTGAAAATGAAGATCTGAATGTTTATACACTGGGACCGCTGATTCATAATCCACAGGTTGTAAAGAAATTGGAAGCTAAAAATGTAAAAGTTGCCTCTTCACTTGCCGAAATTGATTCTGGAATAGTAATTATCCGTTCTCACGGAGTTGCTCCAGAGATTATAGAACAGGCAAGAGAGAAAAATCTAAAGATTATAGATGCTACCTGCCCCTATGTAAAAAATGCTCAAAAATATGCTAAAAAACTGGTAGATGAGGGCTATCAAACCTTTATTTATGGTGATCAAGATCATCCAGAAGTTCAGGGTATTTATGGGGCAAGTAATAAAAAAGCAATTATAATTAGAGAAAAAGAGGATTTGAATTCTATTGAGCTAAAAGCTAGAGTTGGTTTTGTAGCTCAAACAACAAAATCTCCTGAGTCTTTTCGGGATATTATTAATTTAGTTATAACAGAAGTTAAAGAGTTAAAAGTTTTTAACACTATTTGTAATACTACAGATGTACGTCAGTCTTCAGCTAAAAAATTAGCTGAGGATGTAGATATCATGTTTGTAATAGGGGGTCATAATAGTGCTAATACAACCAGGCTTGCAGAAATTTGTACAGCCACAAACACCCCTACTTATCATATAGAAACAGCCGCTGAAATTAATAAAGAGTGGTTGTCTGGAAAAAATAAAGTCGGAATCACAGCTGGAGCATCGACTCCAGACTGGTTAATAAGGGAGGTTATTCAGTTAATGAATGAAGAAAACAAAGATCTAAATGTTGAGTCAACTGAGAACGTAGAGGAAAAAGAAGAACAGGTTTTAGAAGAGGTAGAAGAGGCTGAGGAAACAGCAGAAAAAACTGAAGAAACTACAGAGGAAAAAGAAGCTGATAACAGTGAGGAAGCAGCAGAATCTGCTGAAGAAGATGTAGCAGAAGAAGAGGCTGAAACTGAGGAAGAGGCTGAATTTAAATATAGCGATAATGATATTGCTGATTTAAGCAAAGGTCAGAAAGTTACTGGTACTGTAGTTGAAATTAATGATAATGGTGTTTATGTTGATGTTAATTATAAAACAGATGGATTTATTCCATTACGCCATTTGAGTCACCGTCCTGTAGAAGATGCTCATGATATTGTGAGTATGGACGAAGAGATTGAAGTAGTTATCTTAACTTTAGAAGATGATGAGGGTAATATGATCTTATCTAAAAAGCAGGCAGATTATGAGAAGGCCTGGGAAAAAATTGAAGAAGCATACGAAAATGATGAAATTATAGAAGCTGAAGTTACTAAAGAGGTTAAAGGTGGTCTGGTTGTAGATGTAGGAGTCAGAGGATTTATCCCTGCTTCTCATGTTGCTATTGGCTATGTTGATGACTTAAGCGACTATGTTGGTGAAAAAATGCGTCTTAAGATTATTGAAGTTGAAAGAGATAACAATAATGTTGTTCTTTCTGCTAAAAAAGTTCTTGAAAAAGAGAGAGCAGCTGAAAAAGAAGAAACTTTAGCCGCTTTAGAAGAAGGTCAGACAGTAGAAGGTACAGTTACAAAGTTAGTTGATTTTGGTGCCTTTATTGACCTGGGAGGAATAGAAGGTCTGCTTCATATTTCAGAAATGTCATGGGGTAGAATTGAAAGCCCAGCTGAAGTTCTTTCTGAAGGTGAGAAAGTTGAAGTTAAAGTTCTTGGAGTCAACAAAGAAGAGGAAAGAATTTCTCTTGGCTTAAAGCAGCTTTTACCAGATCCATGGGAAGAATTTGCTGACAAGCATTATGAAGGAGAAGTTATTGAAGGTAAAATTACTAAACTTGTTGACTTTGGTGCTTTTATGGAAGTTGAAAAAGGTATTGAAGGCCTAATTCATATTTCTCAATTATCACACCGACATGTTAAAACTGCTGATGAGGTAGTTAGTGTTGGTGATGTAAGAGAAGCTAAAATTATTAATATCGATGCTGATCAGGAAAGAGTGGGTTTAAGCTTAAAAGAGTTAGAAGAAAAGCCTGAACCGAAAAAAGGATCCAGCAGCAGTTCTCAAAGTTCAAGCAGTGGCAGTAAATCACAGAGTAATAAAAGTGATGATAATTCATCATCAGGTGGAGCTACTATTAGAGAAATTGTTGGAGATATTTTTGACCAGGGTGAATAATTAAAAAAGCACCCGCTGTCCATTAATTTTATGGGCGGCGGGTTTTTTTATGCTTACTGCAGATTATTGCCTAATTGTAGTAAATGTGATATTATCAAGCTTACAGGAGGTAGAAGAGCTGTGGTTAAAATAAAAAATATTATTTCAAATTCTACCGCTGATAAAGCAGGTTTGAAGGAAGAGGATAAAATTATTACAATTAATGGTCAAATAATAAATGATTATATAGATTATTTATACCAGATTTCCGAGGCAGTTATTGAACTGGAAATTGAAACGAAAAATAGTCAAAGAAAAAATATCCAATTACAGCGCCAGATCGGAGAAGAATTAGGTATAGAGTTTCAAGAAATTGTATTTGATGGCTTAAAACAGTGCAAAAATAACTGTATTTTTTGTTTTGTAAAACAGCAGCCTCAAAATATGCGAAATAGTCTAAATCAGATGGATGATGATTATCGATTTTCTTTTTTACAGGGAAGTTTTGTTACTCTGACTAATTTAGAACAGAGAGAAATTGAAAGAATAATTGAAAAGAATTTGAGTCCAATTAATATTTCAGTTCACACCACCAATCCTGAATTAAGGGTTAAAATGATGAAGAATCCCAGGGCTGGAGAAATAAGTAGATTACTTAAATTATTCCAGAGGAATAATATTCAGTTTCATACTCAGATTGTTCTCTGTCCTGGTTATAATGATCGGGAAGAATTGGATAAAACTTTGGCTGATCTTCTGGATTTTTATCCTCAGATATTATCAATTGGTATTGTTCCGGTTGGTTTGACCAGGTACAGAGATGGTCTGGTTGATTTAAGAACTTTAACTGAGCAAGAAATGAAAAGTTCACTGGAGCAGATAAAATACTGGCAGCAGAAAGCTTTGACAAAGTACGGTGAGAACTTTATTTATGCTGCTGATGAGTTTTATTTAAATACTGAGTTTAGCCTGCCCGATTATAATAATTATAATGATCTTCCTCAATTGGAAAATGGGATTGGGCTAACAGTTCTGCTGAATGAACAAATAAAAGAAATTAGTTTTCCCGAGTCTTTAACAGAACAGAAAAAAATTGCGATTATGACTTCTGTTTTAGGAAAAAAAGCGTTAAAAAAATTTGCAGACAGCTTAAAAAGTATTAATCAACTTAAACTTGATTTTAAAGTAGTTCAAAATAAATTCTTTGGTGAAAATGTGACAGTAACCGGACTTTTGACTGCTCAGGATTTAAAAACTGAAATAAAAAAAATAAAGTTCGATAAATATGATAAAATTTTTATACCGGAGATTGTTTTAAATGATCAGATGAAATTTCTGGATGAAGTAAAAAAAGAAGATTTTTTAGATGACTTATCTGAATATAATTTAGAGTTTGTGAGTAATATTAAAGAATTTATGGAGGTGATTAAAAATGGCTAAATCTACAGTAGCAATTGTAGGGAGACCAAATGTTGGGAAATCTACTCTTTTTAATAGATTAGTGGGCGGCCGCAGAGCAATTGTGGAGGGAGAACCTAATGTAACCCGGGATAGAATTTATGGAGAAACTGACTGGCTGGGAAGAAAGTTTAATGTTATTGATACCGGGGGAATAGTTCTCCATGATAATGATAAAATTAAAAATCAGATTAAATATCAGGCTGAACTGGCTATGGAAGAAGCGGATATTATTTTATTTGTTGTTGATTCTCAAACGGGAATGACAGGAGTTGACGAAGATATTGCTCAACTCTTATATAGAACAAATAAAGAAGTCATTTTAGTTGTTAATAAAGTAGAAGATTTTTCTAATCAGGAAGAAATTGGTTGGGAGTTTTATTCTCTTGGTTTTGGTGATCCTGTACTTATTTCGGCTGAACATGGTAAAAATACAGGTGAATTACTGGATGAAGTAATAGATAAATTACCAAAAACTGAAGTAGAAGATTCTGGTGAGGATAAAATTAATATTGCAGTAATTGGTAAACCTAATGTTGGTAAGTCAAGTTTAATTAATCATTTAGTGGGTAAAGAACGAGTTATTGTCAGTGATATGCCCGGCACAACCAGAGATGCGGTTGATACTTTGATTGAATGGAATGATATACAATTTAATTTTATTGATACTGCTGGTTTAAGAAGAAAATCTAAGGTGAAAGAAGATGTGGAATACTACAGTAACTTGAGAGCTTTAAGATCAGTTGATCGAGCTGATGCTGTTTTAATGATGATTGATGCTCAGGAAGGTGTAACCGATCAGGATAAAAAGATAGCTGGTTATGCTCATGATGAGGGTAAGGCAATGGTTATTGCAATTAACAAATGGGATTTAATGGAAAAAGATACTAAGACAATGGAGAGATATACTGATGAGGTATATTATCAGCTTAAATTTTTAAATTATGTTCCTGTAACTTATATTTCTACTGTCACAGGAGAAAGAATAGACGAACTTCTGTCACTGACCGAATTTGTAGTTGATCAGAGTAATCTCCGGATTAAAACTGGTATTTTAAATGAGGTAATTTCCGAAGCAGTACAGCTGCGTGAACCTCCAAGCAGAAAAGGTAAAAGGCTTAAAATATATTATGGAAGTCAGGTTGGCATTAAACCTCCAACATTTGTTTTCTTTGTTAATGATCCCAATTTAATGCATTTTGCTTATCAGAGATACTTAGAAAATGTACTTCGAGAAGCCTTTGGTTATGTAGGAAATCCAATGCATTTTAAATTAAAACAACGAAAATAGGAGGTTATCATGCAGGTATTTATTGCTATATTATTTAGTTATTTAATTGGTTCAATTCCATCTGGTTTTCTGCTGACAAAATATGTAATGAAAAAAGATGTCAGGGAGTATGGAAGTGGAAATATTGGAGCAACAAATGTAGCCCGTGTAATGGGTTTAAAAGCCGGTATTTTAGTTGCAGTTTTTGATATCTTAAAAGGATATTTAGGTGTATTAGTTGGACAGATTATATTAGGCAGCAGTTTATCTACTGCTATTTTATTTGTAGCTGTGGCAGCAATTGCCGGTCATGACTGGTCGATATTTCTTGGCTTTTTCGGTGGTAAGGGTGTTGCTACAACCTTTGGTGTTATTTTAAGATTGTATCCACTGGCCTTTTTAGTCTATGCAATTATCTGGATTTTATTAGTCTTTATGACCAGATATGTATCACTGGGCTCAATTATTGGCTCTATGTCACTTCCTTTAACCCTTTATTTTAGCTCTTTTGAGAGCAAACATGTGATTTTTGCGGTTTTATTATCTCTTTTTGTAATATATACTCACCGTGAAAATATTAAGCGGCTGCTTAAAGGAGAAGAAAATAGAATGGATCCCGATAAATTAGGAAAGAGTGGTAAAAAGTAATGAGTTCAAAGATTACAGTAATTGGAGCCGGCAGCTGGGGAACCGCCCTGGCTAATTTGCTTGTTGAAAATGGAGAAGAAGTAAGAATATACGCCAGAGATAAGGCTGTGGTTGATTCAATTAATAAGCAGCGGTGTAATTTTAAATATTTTCCTGAACATAGATTAAATAATAATTTAACTGCTTTTAATAACTTAGAATCTGCTTTAGAGGCTGCTGAGCTTGTTGTTATATCAGTACCTACTCAGGCTCTAGGCAGTGTTTTAAAAAAAATTAAAAATTTAATTTCTTCAAATTCAATAATAGTTTCTACAGCCAAAGGAATTGAAGAAAAATCATTTAAAACTAATTCTCAGATGATTAAGGAAGCTGGTTTTAAGAATGTGGTTGTTTTATCAGGACCTACCCATGCAGAAGAGGTGATGGAACAGCTGCCGACAGCTATAGTTTCTGCAGCTAAAAATAAAGAGGCAGCAGAAAAGGTTCAGGATCTATTTATGTCTAATTATTTTAGAGTTTATACTAATCCTGATGTCAGAGGAGTAGAACTTGGTGGAGCCTTAAAAAATGTAATTGCTGTGGCCAGCGGTATCTGTGATGGATTAGATTTTGGAGATAATACCAGGGCTGCTTTGATTACAAGAGGTCTGAATGAAATGAGCCGTTTTGTAAATTATCATGGTGCTAAAAATTTAACTCTGGTTGGGCTATCTGGCATGGGAGATCTTGTTGTCACCTGTACCAGCATGCACAGCCGCAACCGCCGTTTTGGGATTGAAATTGGTAAAGGTAAAACTCTTCTGGAAGCAAAAGAAGAGGTGAATCAGGTGGTAGAAGGGGTTAAAACAGCGCGGGCTATTTATAATTGGTTAAGCTCAGAAAAAATTGATTTAGAGATGCCGATTACTAAACAGGTATATCAGGTCTTATTTAAAGCCAAAGATCCCTATCAGGCTGTAGAAGAGCTGATGTTGAGAAGCAAAAAACACGAAATGGAATCAGTTGTAGATAATTCTTTATGGAATATCTAGAAATTTTATAATTTTTTTCTTTAATTAAGCAGGAAATCGCTGTTATAACGAGAATAATAAGTAATGACAGCAAAAGTTTTAGTTTTAAAAGGGGGTGAATTTCCATGACTAAGAATGAACTTATTGATGCCGTTGCAGAAAAAACTGGTATCACTAAAAAAGATACAGGGGAAGTAATTAACGAAACAATTGATACCATCATGAATCACTTAAAGTCTGAAGCCAAAAAAGCTGAAGATAATCGTGATAATGTACAGTTAATTGGTTTTGGTACTTTTGAAGTAAGAGATAGAAGTGCCAGAAAAGGACGTAATCCTCAAACTGGGGAAGAAATTCAAATTCCAGAACGTAAAGTGCCTGTATTTAGAAGTGGTAAGTCTTTTAAAGAAACAGTTGATGTTTAAGATTTAAAATTACTTATTGGGGGACCGGAGATTTCCGGTTCTTCTTTTTATCTGCATTTAAAATTTCCTTATTTATGATTTTGCTTGAATTATAAATAAGGATTTTTTTATTAGCCAGGAAATTATACCTAATGGTTTGTTGTGGATAATATTTATAGTTTCATAATTTCCGCTATCAACAAAATTTAACCTTAATGTATTACAGATTGTCCAAAGGATATTTTGTTCATTAGATCTGGTATTTTCATCAAAATAAATTCCTTATTTGCAGGAATGTCAGTAATTAACTAGAAATTAATATAGTAAGCTGCATAAATTTTGAGAAGTTTACTTAATGATAAAATTGGAATGAGGAGGAAAAAATTATGAATCAAATAACATCTGGTTTACAGGCAATTGTCGCAGATTATGGAATGAAGTTTCTGCTGGCGATTGTTCTATTAGTTGTCGGTTTATGGGTGGTTAAATTAATTGTTAATCTCTTAGAAAAAAATATTCAGGGTAAATTTGAGAGGACTTTAACCAGCTTTTTAATGTCTATTACCAGAGCAGCTCTGCTAATTATGCTGTTTATTTCAATTGCTTCTACAATAGGGATTCAAGTCACTTCCTTTATTGCAGTCCTGGGGGCGGCTTCTTTTGCGGTAGGATTTGCTCTGCAGGGCAGCTTATCTAATTTTGCTGGAGGGGTCTTGCTGCTCATTTTTAAACCATTTACTGCGGGAGATACTATAGAAGTTTCAGGTTATAAAGGAAAAGTGCAGGAAATACAGATTCTTTATACTATTATTACAACCTTTGATAATAAAAAAGTTATGATTCCAAACAGTAATATTTCTAATAACAGTATTACTAATTTTTCCGCTATGGATGAAAGAAGAGTTGATTTGACATTTGGTATTGGTTATGATGATGATTTTCATGAAGCAATATCTTTATTAAAAGATTTAGCTGACAAACATGACTTGATTTTAAATGATCCAGCTCCAATTATTAGGGTTACTGAACATGCCGGCAGCTCAATTAATATTGCCTGTAAGGTCTGGGTTAAGGGGCCTGATTACTGGACTGTATTTTATGATATGCATGAAGATGTTAAAGATGTCTTTGATAAAGCTGGTATAGGTATTCCTTATCCACAAATGGATATTCACTTTGATGAAGGGACAAAAATTTGCTAGTTGATAAAAAAAAGCAGGATATTAGTAATTATTGTTGAAATAATAATATAAAGATAAGTTTTTTGAATTTTAATTATGGAGGTAATAATATGTTAAAAGAAAGTGTAGAAAAGGCTTTAAATGAACAAATCAATGCAGAATTGTATTCGGCTTATTTATATCAATCTATGGCAGCCTATTTTGAAAATAAAAGTTTAGCAGGTTTTGCCAGCTGGATGGATCTTCAGGTTGAAGAGGAACAGGCGCATGCGCGTAAAATTTATGATTTTGTAAATGAACGAGGTGGCAGAGTTATTTTTGAGGGGATAGAAAAACCTAAAAGTGACTGGGATTCTAATCTTGAGGTTTTTGAGGATTCTCTGGAACATGAAGAAAAAGTTACAGCAATGATTAATGATTTAGTTTCTCTGGCCGAAGAGGAAAAAGACTATGCAACTCATTCTTTTCTCCAGTGGTTTGTTGACGAACAGGTAGAAGAGGAAGATACTTTTGGAGAAATTGTTGATAAATTAAGATTAGTTGGAGATTCTACCCAGAGTTTATTTATGCTGGATGATAAACTTGGTGCCAGAATACAAGTTCCTGCAGAAGAAGAATAATTTAAAGCTAGATAATTAAAATTAGAGATATATCTATTTTCAGTAGGTATGTCTCTTTGATTACTTTTCTGAAGTGTATTAATGGCTAAAGGAGGTTTAAGATGGGATTTATTGATAAAATAAAATCAATTTTTAGCGGGGGAAGTCAATCCAAGCTAATTGATGTTTATATTGAAGATGATAAATGTGGAAATCGAATGAAGCTTTTATTTAGAAAAAGTTATGATATTCAAAAAGTATATGAAGATAATCGAGAAGCTGCTTATGAAATCAAGAAAATGGTAGTCTGTGATAATTGTTATAACAAAATTGAGCTTAACCTGGAATTTGATAAAAGATATAATATTACAAACCAGGAAATAAAAGATGGGAAAATTATTAGTAAAGAAAAATTTGAGAATAATTAATTTTTGAAATTATATTTTATATTTTAAATTATGGGTTTATTAAGTTAACTTTAATCGGTAATTTTTTTTGAAAGGATGTAAGCCTTGAAAATTTTAATTAAAAATATTGAAGAAATTCACAGCCCTTTTTCGGGAGTTAAAAAGAATCAGTTTATCTTAATTGAAGATCAGATTATCAAAAAAATTGACAGTATGTCTCAGCTTGATCAGAATGCGGGATATGACTATTCAGTTGATGCTGAAGGGAAAATCGTACTACCTGGTTTTATTAATACTCATACTCATGCAGCGATGACGCTAATGCGTGGATATGCTGATGATATGCCTTTAGATAAGTGGCTGCAGAATAAGATCTGGCCTTTTGAAGGCGAAATGAGTGCAGAAGATATTTACTGGGGAACGGCTCTTGCTGTGATGGAAATGATAAAAACAGGAACAACAACTTTTTCTGATATGTATTTTGCAGTGGATAGAGTTGCTCAAATAGTTGAAGAAAGCGGAATTAGGGCAGTTCTGGCTGAGGGATTGATTGAGGAAAACGATGGTCAGGAAGGTTTAGATAAGGCTTTAAAATTTGCTCTGGATTACAATGATGCAGCTGAGGGAAGAATTACAACCATGCTGGCACCTCATGCACCATATACCTGCGGCAGAAATTATTTAGAGCAGATTAGGGAGCTGGCCTTAGAAAATAATTTACCTGTCCATATCCATCTTTCTGAGAGCAAAAAAGAGGTCAAAGATTCTCTGGCAAGTCATCAGAGTTCACCAGTTAAATACTTAGCAGATTTCGATTTTTTTGATAATCATGTACTTGCTGCTCACTGTGTACATTTAGAACCGGGGGATCTGGAAATTCTCAAAAAAAATAAAATTCAGATTGCTCATAATCCAATGAGTAATGCAAAACTTGCAAATGGTATAGCACCGATCAAAAAATATTTAGAAAATGAAATCAATGTTAGTCTTGGGACAGATGGTGTTTCCAGTAATAATTCTTTAGACATGCTGAAAGAAGCAAAAATGGCTTCTTACTTACAGAAAATAAAATATGAGGACCCAACTGCTGTTGATACTACAAGTATTTTAGAAATTTCAACTGTAAATGGAGCCCGAGCCCTGGCAATTGATCAACTTGGTTTAATTGAGGAGGGTTGTCAGGCAGATCTTCAATTAATTAATATTAAAAATAACTCATTTTATTATCCACATCATAATATTTTATCAAATTTATTTTATGCTGCTGACAGCCGCAGTGTTGAGACGGTTATTGCTGCAGGTGAAATTTTAATGGAAAATAATGAACTCAAAACACTTGATCAAGAAAAAATTTATTATGAAGCAGAAAAAAGAGCATTTAAAATTGCCAGAGATTTAGCTTAGGTTTTGATTATTAAATTTATGACTTGAAAGGAGAAAATTATGAGTAAAACAATTAAGTTTTTTCTCTCCATTTTTGCAATAGCAGCTATTTTGCTAATTATTTTTATTTCCACGGGGGCTAATCTTTATACGGACTGGCTCTGGTTTGAAGAACTGGGCTTTGAAAAAACATTTACAATTATGTTTCTTTCTAATTTTATTTTACGATTATTGATTGGAGCTGTTTTTGCCGCTGTAATTTATTTAAATTTACACTTCACAAAAAAACCTATTAATCAGTTTATTAATATTAAAAGTGATGATCGGGTAGAAAATTTATTTGGTGAAGAAAGAAATCAAATTTTTGAATGGCTTAATAAAAAACGTTTAAATTTAATTTATGTATTTTCCAGTTTAATTTTTGGCTTTTTGTTTTCTTCCATCTCCAGCAACAGCTGGAAAATAGTATTGAAATTTTTAAATAAAACTGAATTTAATTCTGTAGATCCAATATTTAATAATGATATATCTTTCTATGTTTTTTCACTTCCTTTTTACACATTTTTAAGAGAAATGGGAATGGTACTGGTAGTAATTTCGTTAATTTTAGTTGGTGCCATTTATATAATATTTACAGGTATCCATTCTTTTAGTGAAATATCAGATAAATTAGGCAGCAGAGCTAAACAACACATGTCGATTCTCGTTTTTGTATTTCTGCTTTTTAAAGCCTGGGACTACAGACTTCAAATGTACAATATTTTGTTTTCGTCCGATGGAGTAGTTTTTGGAGCCGGTTATACTGATGTAAATGCTAATTTACTTGGTTATAAAATTTTGTTTGTAACAGTAATTTTTGTTGCTTTAGCTGTACTTTACAGTTTGTTTAGAAATAATTACAAGCCCCTGGTCTGGGGAATTGGAGCCTGGATAGTTATTTCAATTATTTTCACGGGAGTCTATCCTGCTTTTATGCAGCAGTATCGGGTTGAACCAAATGAAATTAGTTTAGAAAAAGAATATATTAAAAACAATATTGAGATGACTCAGCAGGCTTACCAGCTTGACAGTGTTCAGACAAAAGATTTTAAAATATCTGAGTCTGAATTAACTTATGACGAACTAATGGAATATGAGACAGTGGTTGATAATATTAGGCTCCAGGATTATCGGCCTTTAAAGACTACCTATAACCAGATTCAGGCTTTGAGGCAGTATTATACTTTTGAAGATATTGATGTTGATCGCTATCAGTTAGGTGATAATTATACTCAGGTTATGCTGGGTGCAAGAGAATTAGATCAGAATGCACTGGCTTCACAGGCTCAAACCTGGGTCAATAAGACATTAAAATATACTCATGGACTTGGATTTGCAATGAGTCCTGTTGGTAAAATTAGAGAAAACGGTCTACCTGAGTTTCTAGTTCAGGATATTCCTCCTGTAACAAATAGTGAACACATTACTTTAGATAACAATTCAATTTATTATGGAGAAAAAACAAATAATTATGTAATTGTTAATACAGACCAAACTGAATTTCACTATCCAATGGGTTCCCAAAATGTCTTTACTCAGTATGAGGGTACAGGTGGAGTGAAAATTAAGAATTTATTCAGAGAAGCTATCTATGCCCTTAGATTTGGTACACTGAAAATGATTTTATCTAATGATATAAATGATCAAAGTCAGATAATGTACGAACGGAATATTCATCAGCGAGTAAGAAAAGCAGCTCCATTTTTGAAGTATGATAGTGACCCTTATCTTGTTCAAACTGAGGGTCAATTATACTGGATTTATGATGCCTATACGACTACTGGACTTTATCCCTATTCTCAACCTTTTAATAGGAGCGATAATTATATTCGGAATTCAATAAAAGTTGTGATAGATGCCTACAATGGCACCCTGGATTATTATTTAATGGATGAGAATGATCCTATTGCTGTTACCTATAGCAAGATTTTTGATGACTTATTTAAATCTGCTGATCAGATGCCTGAGGCTCTTAGAAAGCATATTCGTTATCCCCAGGATTTATTTAAAATTCAGTCCAATATTTATAGTACCTATCATATGGATGACCCTGTGGTTTATTATAATCGCGAAGATGTCTGGGCTATTCCTCAGGAAAACTATCAGGGTTCAACAATTCCGGTAGAGCCTTATTATTTAATGAATCAGCTGCCTGGAGAGAAAGAAGCAGAATTTACTTTAATGACTCCCTTTACACCAGCCAACAGAAATAATATGGTTGCCTGGATGGCAGCCCGTAATGATGGAGAAAATTATGGAGAATTATTCACCTATAGATTCCCTAAAGACCAGCTTATTTATGGACCAAGTCAGATTGAGTCTAGAATTGATCAGGAATCAGAAATTTCAAGGATGCTTACTCTATGGAGTCAGAGAGGATCCAGAGTAATTAGAGGTAATCTGCTTGTAATTCCAATTAATAATAGTGTTCTCTATGTTGAACCGATCTTTTTGCAGGCTGAAAGTGGAGGTATTCCCCAAATGATCAGGGTTATAGTTGCCCATAAAAATAAGATTATTATGCGGGGAAATTTACAGGAGGCTCTAACTGCATTACTAAAAAGTGATAAAAGTTCAGCAGTTCCAGAAGAAGAAATAAAACAAGTACAGCAGTTGACTGGAGAAGGACAACCACCAGTAGAGTCAGGACAACCGGAAACAGATTCTGAAGCTGTTCAGGGGCCTCAATCAGATCAGGCAATAGGCAATCTAAATTCGGCCAGTAGTGCAGAACTTATTAGTCGGGCCAATCAACTTTATCAGCAGGCACAACAGGCGCTACAGCAGGGTGATTTTGCAGCTTATGGTGAAACTATAAATCAATTAGGAGAAGTCTTAAATCAATTATCCAGAACAGGAGAGTAATTATTTATGAATGATTTAGAATTTAAAACCGAACAAAATAGATTTAATTTGCATCATCTGGCAACAGATAAATTCAAAACAAATCTAATTCAGATATTCTTCATGCTGCCTCTTAAGAACGAAAAAGAGGCAGCCATGAATGCTCTGATCCCTTCAGTACTGGAGCGGGGATCAAAAAATTATAATGATAATCAATTAATTAAGACAGAACTTGAAAATTTATATGGTTCAAATATGAGTTTCAATATTTTAAAGAGAGGAGAAAATCAAATTTTAAGATTTTCTCTGGAAATGGTAAACGAAAAATTTTTAACCCATAAAAGCAATTTGACTGTTGATGCTTTTAATTTATTAAATGACATTATCTTCAATCCGCTAGTTGAGGCGGGTAAGTTTAAACAAAGATTTTTTGAACAGGAAAAAGAAATTTTAAAACAGGATATTTTATCCTTGATCAATGATAAATATAGTTTTGCAGTGGAGAACTGTCTGGCTAGAATGTGTAAAAACGAAAAATATGGAATTTATAAAATGGGAACAGTCCCTGCTCTTGCTGAAGTAAGCAATCAGGAACTTTTTGATCATTATCAAAAGATAATTAAAGAAGCAAAAAGATCTTTGTTTTTAGTCGGAAACTTTAAAAGTTCTTTTGTAGAAAATATTTTTGAGAAAACTCATTTAGATTCCGGTGCTGATATTTATGATGATACCACAGAAGTCGTCTATCAGGATAAAGAACCTAACTATTATGAGCAGAAATTAACGATTAACCAGGCACGACTATCTATTGGTTTTCGAACAGGAATCACCCGTAAAGAGCCAGATTATTATTCTTTGTTAGTATTTAACAGCCTGCTAGGAGGTTCTACTCATTCCAGATTATTTCGGGAAATTAGAGAAAAAAGAAGTCTCGCTTATTATGTAAGTTCTTCCATCGAATCTACTAAAGGTTTATTATTGATCAATAGTGGAATTAATGCTGAAAACCATAAAAAGGTAATTGAAGTTGTAGAAAAAGAGATCGCAGCAGTTACCAGGGGGGAGTTCAGTCAGGATGAGTTTCTGCGATCTAAAAAGAGTATTATTAACCATTTAAAACAGGATTTAGACAGTAATAAGTCACTTTCTGCTCATTTTCTTTTGAGTCTGGTTAATAATAAAGAAGAATCAATCCAGAAAACAATTGCTGGAGTGAAAGCGGTTAGCGAAGATGATATTATAGCAGCTGCTAAAAAGTTAAAGATGGATACTATATATTTACTAAAAAGTGAGGAATGATTAATTTGGAAAGTATATATAATAAAAATATGGATGAAAGACTGGTTAAAGCAAAATTGGATAATGGTTTAAATATTTATATATTTCCTAAAAAAGACTATGTAAAACAGTATGCGATGCTTTCAGTAGATTTTGGATCTAATGATATTGATTTTATTGATGTCAAAAATGGGCGCCGGAGAAATATGCCTCTGGGTATTGCCCATTTTTTAGAACATCAGCTTTTTGAAGATAAAGAAGAGAGCATTTTTGATAAATTTGCTGATCTTGGTGCTTCAGCAAATGCCTATACTAATTTTGACAGCACCAATTATCTATTTTCCAGCAGCAGTAATTTTGAAGATTCTTTAATTAATTTAATTGAATTTGTAGAGGACCCTTATTTTAGTGACGAAAATGTAAAAAAGGAAAAGGGAATTATTGTTCAGGAGATAAAGATGTATCAGGATAATCCCTACTGGAAATCTTATTTTAATCTTCTTTCAGCTTTATATTCAAAACATCCGGTAAAAAATGAGATAGCAGGTACAGAAGAGAGTGTAATGTCAATTACACCTGAAGATTTATATATCTGTTATTATAATTTTTATTTACCATCTAATATGGATTTAGTCTTAATTGGGGACCTGGAGCCTCAGAGAATAATCAATTTAATTAGGGAAAATCAGATTAAAAAACACTTTCCTCATTTTAGAAACCCGGTTAGAATTATTGAGGAAGAACCAGAAATTGTGGCCAAAAAATTAGTAGAAGAAAAAATGAATATTTCTCGACCGATGGTTCAGATTGCTTTTAAAGATCCAGTTCAAAGCGAAGAGCCGACTCAGATAATAAAAAAAGAATACATTATTAATTTGCTTTTAGATATAGTTTTTGGAAGCAGCAGCAAGAATTACAATCAGCTTTATAATCAGGGGATTATTGATAATAGTTTTTCCTGCAGCTATCATAAGAAACCAGATTACGCTTATGTGCATTTACATGGAGAAACAAATAAACCTGATCAGATGCGGGAGAAGGTTAAGGAGAAGTTAGTTGATATTGATCATGATGAGATTAGAGAAAACTTCCAGAGGATTAAAAGAAAATATCAGGGTAGTTTTATTAGGTTATTTAATAACTTTAATCATCTAGCCTCAGAATTTGTTAATTACCGCCGCCTTGGTATTGATATATTTGAACTGGCAGCTATCATAGAAAATATTACTCTTGAAGAGCTGCTGGCTTATTCAGATAAGATATTTAACAAAGATTTTATGGTTGAATCGATAATTTTAAATGAGGACTGATTTTTTTGGCATTCAAGTTATATAACTTCATCTTTTATATTACTATGGCAGCATTTGGGTATTTTAATATTTATTTTCAGGATGCAGGCCTTGATTCTTTTCAGATAGGTCTGGTTAATGCTATTCCAAGAATTTTTGCTTTACTATTAATGCCTTTCTGGGGATTTTTAACTGATTATTTTCATGAAAATAAAAAAGTTTTATTTATAACTCTAATCGGTACTCTGACTACAGTAGTATTATTTCCTCAGACGAGTTCTTTTAAAATTTTAATGCTGCTCATGTTTTTTTACACCTTATTTCAAAATCCAATTATCCCTCTGTCAGATAGTCTGCTTTTAGATTATCTGGGGGATAATTCTAATTATTATGGCAAGTTCAGATTGTGGGGTTCAGTTGGTTATATGCTGTCAGTATCTCTTTTAGGTTACTATCTGGAGGCTACTTCGTCAGCAAATTTGTTTTATGTTTATGGTGTTGTTTTAATTTTATCGATATTTTTATTGAAATTTTTACCAAAAAGCAAAAGAGAAATTGAGGTATTAAACCCCGGTGACTTTAAGAAAATTTTCAAGAAAAGACGCCTACTTTATTTTTTGTTTTTTGTATTTATACTTCAGACATCTATGAATGCAAATTATAGTTATTTCCCTCTTTATATAATAGCACATGGAGGAGGAGAGTTTCTGGTAGGAATTGCTTTAACCGTTTCTTCTGCCAGCGAAATTTTGGCCTTCTTTTTTTCGGATAAAATTATTAAAAACAATAAATTCAGCAAAATTATTGTGGTTATTAGTCTTGGTTTTATTTTACGCTGGTTAATGCTTTCCTTATTTCCATATAATCCAATTATCCTCTTCTCACAGCTGCTGCACAGTATAACTTTTGGTCTCTTTTTTGCAGTCGGTGTTGATTATGTTGATCAAATTAGCGGCGAAAAATTTAGAGCAACCGGTCAAAACATTTATGCAGGTGTTTTTATGGGAGTTAGTGCTATCTCTGGAAGTTTAATTGGTGGTAAAATATATCAGCTTTATGGGGGAGAAAACATGTATTTTTTCTGGTTTTTAATTTCTGCAGCTGCAGGTATTATCTATAGTTTTTATCTTTTAAAAAAGGAAAGGGAATTAAAAATCAATGCAGATTAAGAAGTTGGTAAAAAAAGCGGCGGCTGATTTAAATATTGATCTCTGTCGGATAACAGATGGCAGTGAACTAAAAAAAGAGCGTGAGATTCTAGAAAAAAGAGCCCGGAGTAAATACTGGCCCCAGGCATTTACAAATCAGGATCTGGATCAGTTGACACAACCTGATCTCCACTTTACTGGTTTAAAGTCAATTATAGCAGCTGCTGTAAGTTATAATAATGATGGGGGCAGCCCATATTTGTCCAATTATGTAACAGCTCAAGATTATCATAATTATTTACAGGATAAACTTGAAAAACTGGCCGCAGAAATACAAAGAAAAGTGGACCAGAATTTTAATTATAAAATATTTGTTGATACAGCCCCTTTTTTAGAAAGAGCTCTGGCTAGAAGAGCAGGTGTTGGATTTATAGGGAAAAATTCTATGTTGATTAATCCTGAGCTGGGATCATTTTTGTTTCTTGGTGAAATATTTACGGATTTAAAAATAGAACCGGATACTCCACTTGAGTTAGATTGTGGTGAATGTCAAATCTGTATCAAAAATTGTGAAGGTCAGGCTTTAAGAACAGAATATTTATTAGATGCAGAAAACTGTATTTCTTATCTAACTCAGAAAAAGGGGATACTAAGCGAGGAAGAAGTAAAAAAAATTGGTACGCATATCTGGGGCTGTGATGCCTGTCAGGAAAAATGTCCCTATAATAAAAATGTTATACAAACAGCAGCTGAAAAGCTGCATTTTCTTAACCGTGATCTGGAATATTTTTTAAAATTAGATCGAAATAATCCTCCGTTGGAACTAAAAAAAACAGCAGTCATGTGGAGAGGCAGCAGAATTTTATTAAGAAATGCTTTAATTGCAGTAGCAAATTTAGGTAATAATAAATATTTTGATTTAGTTAAAGAAAAATTGAATAATAATTCGCCGGTGATTCGTTATTATGCAGTTCTGGCACTGCTCAGAATTGATTATAAAAGAGCAGAAAAAATTGTAAAAAAAACAATTAATAATGAGAATATCCGGGAATACAAAGAGAAGATGATAATGATTTTAGAACAGAAGGAGGGTCAGAATGAATATTAATTTAGATGGCGAAAAATTAAAAATAATTGAAAAGAGCAGTATTGAAACAATAATTGCAGAAAGTAAAATTAAAAATGAAAAAGATGTGATGGCTGTAATTATTGACAATGAAGTTTATGATTTAAATGAACAGCTGGATAGAGATGCAGAAATTGAGACAGTTAAAATTAATTCAGAACTTGGTAATAGAATTTATCGCCGCAGTCTTTTTCTAGTTCTGGCTAAGGTTATTTATGAGTTTTTTCCGGATTCCATTTTAAAAATTGAAATTTCTATCAGCAACGGTATTTACTGTGAATTAGAAAACAAATCCAGCCTGAGTAAATCTGATTTAAACAAAATAAAAGGGCGGATGGAAGAAATTATTGCTGCTGATAACAAAATAAAAAAACACAAACTGAAAAAAGAAGAAGTTTTAGAAATCATCAAAAATGAAAATTGTACTTTTAGAAGAGAGCTAATTAAACAGCAGGATAATGATTATTATATACTTTATGAACTTGATGGATATTATGATTATTTTTATTACAATATGGTACCTTCTACCTCTTATTTACGAGAGTTTGATCTACATTTACGGATTCCTGGATTTGTGTTATTATTTCCCAAGTTTTTTAGCAGTAAACAGGTTCCAAAGTTTATAGAACAGCCCAAACTGGCGAATATCTTTCTGGAGTATGAGAGGCTGGGTAAAATTCTGGGGATAAGTAATGTTGTGGAATTAAATCAGGTGGTAAAAGAGAAAAAGTATAATGAGCTGATCAGGATAGCAGAAGCTCTCCATGAGAAAAAAATAGCAGGTATAGCAGATAGAATAAAAAGTGGAATGCCGAGAAATAAAATCATCTTAATTGCCGGTCCAACTTCCTCAGGTAAAACCACATTTACTCATCGCTTATCAACACAATTAAAAATTAATGGTTTGCGGCCGGTACAAATTTCAGTAGATAATTATTTTGTCAATCGGGATAATACACCCCTGGATAAAAATGGAGAACCTGATTTTGAATCTATAAAAGCTATTAATTTAGAATTATTTAATGAACATCTCTTAAAATTGATTCAGGGAGAGGAAGTTGAACTACTCAGATTCAATTTTGAAGAGGGAGTTAGAGAAAAAAGCGGTAAATATTTACAGCTGGAGGACGATCAGCCAATCTTAATTGAAGGGATTCACGGCTTAAATGATAAAATGACCGAGGTAATCCCACAGGATTTGAAATTCAAAATTTATATTAGTGCTTTAACTCAACTCAATATTGACTGCCATAATAGAATACCTACAACTGATACTCGACTAATTCGCAGGATTGTTAGAGATAATCAATATCGAGGTTTATCTGCGGCTAAAACCTTAAATTTATGGAGAGGAGTACGTAAAGGCGAAGAAAAAAATATTTTTCCTTATCAGGAAAATGCGGATGTAATGTTTAATTCAGCTTTGATCTATGAGCTTTCAGTACTAAAAAATTATGTTGAGCCGCTTTTAAAGCAGATTGATAAAACAAATAAAAATTATTATCAGGCACAGCGGCTGCTTGAAATTCTAAGCAGTTTTAAAGCCATACCTGATCAAGAAGTTCCTTTTACTTCGATTTTAAGAGAGTTTACTGGTATGAGTGTTTTTAGAGAAGAATAGATCAATATTTTCTTTAATCTCATCCCAGTTGTTAACCTTGGTAATCTTACTATTGCCTTTAAAATCATAATTATGATACTTACTGATTAAAATCACAGGAATGTTTTCAGCGGCAATTTCCAGTGCATTTTCTTTTTTATCATCAATAAAAAGAGAAATATTTTTTTCTGCAGCCAGAGGAGCTTTTTTTTCTTCATGGTGCAGTTCATGATAGGGTATATTATTTTCTTTTAACCATTTTTCAGTTAAGTCACGATGTTCTGTACTTCTGGCTGTAATTAAAATTAGTCGATGCCCATCATTATAAAGCTCAGTAAGTATCTCTTTTGCTTTATCTATAGCTTTTACATTGCTGTATATATCCTCTATTTTTTCCTGAATAAATTCATTTAGTTCCTGATCGTTGATTGCAAAAGCTTTTCTAAGATCATAGGTATATTCTTTTAAAGTTATTTCTCGATCAAAAAACTCATTCATTTTCTGCTGCCAGATACTATTATGATCTGGACCTTCATCTGTTAAAACTCCATCAATATCTATACCAAAATTGTATTTCATTTTTCACACCTCATATATAATTTCTTAAACCTATATTAACATTTTTTTAGTTTTATGTCTAGATAATACGAACAATCAGTAATATTTATTAATTTTGCTTTATTTTTAATTAAATATCAAGTAAAATAGTATATATGATACAAGATTTCTAGGAGGTAGTAAATTGGCTGAAAAAATAAATAAAGATGACAAGGTAGAAAAATTGCTAGAATTATTTTCAAAACATTATCCTGAGCCAGGGACAGCTCTTAATTTTAAAACACCATTTGAACTTTTAATTGCAACAATTTTATCAGCTCAAACTACAGATATTCAGGTTAATAAGGTGACCGGTAAACTTTTCGAAAAATACAATACACCAGAGTCTATGTTAAAGCTCAGTCAGAAAGAACTAGAAGAAAAAATTAATAGTATTGGACTTTTTAGAAATAAAGCAAAATATATTTTGAAAACCTGTAAGTTATTACTTGATGAGTTTGGGGGAGAAGTTCCAGAAACCCGGACAGAACTTTTAAAGCTGAGCGGTGTTGGCAGAAAAACAGCCAATGTTGTGCTGGCAAATGCTTTTTTTAAAGCTGCTTTTCCGGTTGATACTCATGTCTTTAGAGTCTCAAAGCGTCTGGGTTTAAGCAGTGGTAAAGATGTTGGCCAGACTGAAAAAGAGTTGACTGATTTGATTCCTAAAAAGTACTGGATTGATTTTCATCACTGGTTAATTGATCATGGAAGGGCAGTCTGTAAAGCTCAGAATCCTGACTGTGAAAACTGTTTTGCTGCTGATTTATGCTCATATTATAATGAATAGATGAAAATAATAAGAGAACAAGATAATAAAAATGAGAGAATAACCTGCTATAATTAATTTAGTAATTAAGTTAAAACTTAAAATAAAGTAATAAAATA
The DNA here is from genome assembly GCA_041694515.1 of Halanaerobium sp. Taxonomy (GTDB): domain Bacteria; phylum Bacillota; class Halanaerobiia; order Halanaerobiales; family Halanaerobiaceae; genus Halanaerobium. Next base: position 9,657 of record JASMSZ010000040.1, on the reverse strand, counting down.
TAAGATCTGAGGGAGGAAGCAAAAATGAAAAAAATATTTGTTTTAGATACCAATGTACTTCTAAATGACCCTCGTGCTATTTATAGTTTTGAGGATAATGATGTTATTATTCCACTTGCGGTTTTAGAAGAAATTGATAGCTTAAAAACTAAAAGTTCAGACTTAGGGTTTAATGCCCGTGAAAGTTCAAGGATTTTAGAGGAACTTAGAAGTCAGGGCAATTTACATGATGGAGTAAAATTGGACTCAGGTGGTACAGTTAAAATTGTAATTAACGGTGGTCTGGAACTTCCGGAAGGTTTAAGTTCCAGTAAAATGGATAATAGAATTATTTCGACAGCTATTCATCTGCAGAAAGAAAATACAGATAAAAAGGTAGTAATGATTTCGGATGATATTAATCTGCGCTTGATCTGTGATGCTTATAATCTACAGGCAGAAGAGCATGACTCAAGCCGCTTAAAAGAAGAAGAAATTTATTCGGGTTTTAAAGAAATAAGATGCAGTGCTTCCCTGATTGATAAGTTTTTTGAAGAGGAAAAACTTTCGCTATCAGATCTTGATCAGCTGGATGATTCTTTATATCCAAATGAATTTTTACAATTAACAGCAGATGATAGAAATAAAAATACTGCTTTAGCCAGATTTGATGGTGAAAACTTAGTAACTCTTCGCTACAATCAAAGTCAACCGGCAAAAATTAGAGCCAGAAACAGGGAACAGCAGCTGGCATTAGAACTGCTGCTGGATGATGAAATAAAATTGGTTACCATGTCAGGTAAAGCAGGTACCGGAAAAACTTTGCTTGCAATTGCAGCAGGTCTGGCCAAAGTTGTTGATGAACAGGCGTTTTCGAAGTTATTAGTAGCCAGACCAATTCAGCCAATGGGTAAAGAAATGGGATTTTTACCGGGTGATGTTGAAGAAAAGATGGGACCCTGGATGCAGCCGATTTTTGATAATCTAGACTTTATCGTTCATCGTAATAAAGATGCAAGTTATGCTTATCAAAAATTACAGGAAAAGGAATTAATTCAGATCGAGCCCTTAACCTATATTAGAGGTAGATCAGTACCGGATCAATTTATAATAATTGATGAGGCTCAAAATTTATCATTACATGAAGTAAAAACTATTGTAACTAGAGCTGGTGAAGGTTCTAAATTGGTCTTTACTGGTGATCCATTTCAGATTGATAATCCATATTTGAACTTTCATAAAAATGGATTAAATTATCTGGCTCACAAGTTTCATGACCAAAAAATTGGAGGACATATTATGTTAAAAGAAGGAGAAAGATCAGAATTAGCTGAGATTGCGAGTGACCTGCTTTAAACTAGGAGTTGTATTTAATGAAAAAAGTTTTTAGATTATTTATTATTTCTGCTCTTTTACTGGGGATTTTTATTCCTGTATTTGATCATTATTATCATCAGGAAGAGTTTGCTGGTGTGACAATGGCTCAGCAGAGTAGGGATAGAAATATTAGTGAATTACTTAAACTGGCAAAAAAATCATTTTATGAGGGTAATTATCAATCTGCAGAAAATTATTATCAGCAGATCATTGAGCTTTCTCCCTTTAATCTGGAGAGTAGAAGGAATCTGGCAGTAATTTATAATGATCAGAATAAGTTAAGAGCTGAAAATCAGATTCTGCTGCAGACAGCTATTTTAAGTAATAACAGTCAGGATTATTTAAATCTTGCCATAAATTTCTATGAATTAGATAATAATTTAGCTTCAAATTATATTTTAGAAAATAAAATTGATAATGGTAATGATAGTCAAAATTTTCTCTATAAAAAATATTATTATTTAATAAAGAATAATTTAGATTTGAACAATTACGAAAAAGTTGAAAAATATTTAATGAAAATTACTAATTTGAAGATGAATCAGTCAGAAGTGTATCTGCTCAGTGCTGAATTAAATAAGAAAAGAGGTAATTTTAAGCAGGCATTTAATAATTACGAAGCAGCATATCAGGCCAATAGAAGTCAGAGTTATTTGTTTAAAGATATGGCTGAGATGTTAGAAAAGTCAGGTGAAGAAATTGAAGCCTATAATCACTGGCAGCGGACGCTTTCTTACGGCTGGTTTAAAGATCTTGCCTATCAGAAAATAAATTTTTATCAGGATAAATATCCCCGGTTAAGACCGGATCCGGAAGATAAAGATGAGCCGGAAGAAATTAATCCCTTTGATTTAGAACCATCCTGGCATAGGGTAGAAAAATTGAGTTCTCAGGCAGAAATACAGAAATTGAGAATTGGGCTGCAGGAAAATAATGAGCATCTGCTGTTTCAATATTCAGCTCCTTTTTCTATAGTTTATGAGGGAAAAATTATTTACAGAGGTCAGGCTCAAGAAAATCATCTGCTTCAGATTGAGTCTGGGTCATTATATATAAGTACAGAAGCAGAAAAGCTAAGACTTGGTAATTCTGATTTGGAATATCAAATCTACAGCAGTCAGGAAAATTCTTCTTTTTATGTTTATAATATTAATTATGGACAGGGCTATTTCTGGCAGGGAAGTGGTAACAGGCAGTACAGGGGTAATATGATAATTAAAGGAGAAGGCAAAGAATTTACTTTAATTAATCAGGTGGAATTAACTCCTTATTTGATTTCTGTTGTTCCTTCAGAAATTTATGCCAGCTGGCCGATGGAAGCTTTAAAAGCACAGGCTATTGCAGCCAGAAGCTATACCTTAAGTAATTTAGGGCGCCACAGCAGCGATGGTTATGATCTTTGCTCGACTGTACACTGTGCTGCTTATAATGGAATTCAGAGTGAACATCAGCGCACCACCGAAGCTGTTTTGTCTACTCAGGGAGAAAGTGCTGTTTTTGAAGGTAAAATTATTGAAGCGGTATTCAGCAGCAATAGCGGAGGTTTTACTGAACGCAGTGATCAGATATGGTCAGCAGATCTGCCATATCTACGGGGTTCAAACCAGATGAAGAACGATGATTATGATTTTCCCTTGCCTCCGGTTGAACTGCAGCAGTGGCTTGCTGCTTCCCCAGAATCTTATTCTAAAGATTTTGGCAGTAGTAATTATCGCTGGCAGTTAAGAATTCCAGCAGAAGTAATTGAATATAGAAGTGGACTCAGTAAAATTACTAAAGTTAAAGTTAATCAGCGGGCACAGGGTGGTACTATAACTTCTCTCAGTCTCCTTAGTGAAGAAGAAGAGAAAAAATATAGTGTTTCTCAAATTCGAAGGGTTCTGGGTGGGTTAAAAAGCAGCCGCTTTTATTTTGACAGCCACTTTGACAGGAACGGTTATTTAAAAGAAATTTATATTTATGGTTCAGGCTGGGGACATAACCTTGGACTTGACCAATCTGCTTCAGCAGGTATGGGAGCTGCTGGCTGGAATTATAGAGAAATTATTAAACATTTTTATCCTGGAGTAAAAATTGAAAAAATAAATTAGTATTATAGCTTGCTTTTAGAATGAATATTGCTTATAATAATATTGACAAAAAAATATTATCTTCAGGGTCTGGTGAGCTTTAGAGCAATTCCAATCCGGTGGTATAGTCCACGAGCTTTAGCTGAACTGGTGTAATTCCAGTACCGACGGTATAGTCCGGAATAAAGAAGATTAGATAATTAATTAGCCCTGTTTTTATAGGGCTAATTTTTTATTAGCCAGGAAATTATACCTAATGGTTTGTTGTGGATAATATTTATAGTTTCATAATTTCCGCTATCAACAAAATTTACCCTTACTGTATTACAGATTGTCCAAGGGACATTTTGTTCCTTAAAAAGAAGATAATAAATACAAAAAAAGGAGATAAAGAATGAAGACTAAAAGAATTACAACTATTTCAGTTTTAGCAGCTTTTTCTTTAGTTTTAATGCTGCTGGTTCGTTTTCCAATGTTTTTACCATTTTTAATATATGAACCAGGAGATATTCCAATTTTAATTATTTCATTTATGTTTGGGCCTGCTGCGGCACTGGGAGCATCCTTTATTTTGTCAATTTTAATGGCAGTATTTACAGGTCTGGGAGGACCTTTTGGAGCTTTTATGCATTTTCTGGCTACAGGTGTCTTTGCAGGGACTGCAGGTTATTTTTATCAGCAGCATCATAATAAAGCCGGTGCAATTAAAGGACTGGTAATTGGATCTATTGCAATGACTGCTGTAATGGCTGGAGCAAATTTAGTATTAAACCCAATTTTTTATGGTATATCTAGAGAACAGGTTTTACAGATGATGCTGCCCGGAATTATACCATTTAATTTAACAAAAGCTGTAATTAATTCAATTACAACAGTCTTAATCTATAAAAAATTGGCAGAGTTTTTGAGAAACAATGGTTTACTTAAACAAATAAATTAGTTAAATGTTTGACAAATACCCCTCTCTTAAGTTAAAATTTTTATGAGAGGGGTTGTTTTTTTGCAGATAACATTTTTAGGAACAGGAACCTCACATGGGGTGCCTGTAATTGCCTGTGATTGTGAGGTCTGTCAGTCTAATAATCCAAAAAATAAACGAATGCGCACTTCAATTCATATCAAAAGTGAAAAATATAATTTATTAATAGATACTCCCCCTGAGATGAGACTGGAATTAATTAATAATAGCATTAAAAATGTTGATTCAGTTTTAATGACTCATGCTCATGCAGATCATATCATGGGCTTTGACGATATTAGGGCCTTAAACTGGTTTCAGGGCAAAGAAATGCCGGTTTATGCTGATCGTAAAACTCTAAAGCATATAAAAAGAATTTTCCCATATATTTTTTCAAAAGAAACTCCGGGTGGTGGAATTCCACAGGTTATATTAAAAGAGGTGGAAAAAAATCTTAGTTTTAAAGATTTAAATATTACGGCTGTGCCAATTTATCATGGTGATAATCAGATTTTAGCTTATAGAATTAATAATTTTGCTTATTTAACAGACTGCAGTAAGATTCCAGAAAGTTCACTTAAACTTCTGGAGGGAATCCAATATGCGGCTGTTGATGCTCTGCGCTTTGAAGAACATCCAACCCATATGTCTGTTGATCAGGCAGTAAGTTTAATTGATAGATTGAATTTAAAACATGGATATTTAACTCATATTTCACACCGTTTAGATCATCAGAAAGTAAATGATTATCTACCAGAATATATCAGTCCAGCCTATGATGGTCTAAAAATTAATATTTGATCAGTTTTATATTTTTTATCTTAATGTTTTATTGAATTAAATCAGTAAATAAAATTTAAATAATGGGTGATTAAATTGAATATTGTACTTGTTGAGCCAGAAATACCACAAAATACTGGAAATATTGCCCGCACTACTGCGGTAACAGGTTCAAAGTTACATTTAGTGAGGCCTTTAGGCTTTTCAACTTCAGATAAATATTTAAAGAGAGCAGGTCTGGATTACTGGGATAAAATGGATATAAGTTATTATGATAATTTGGATCATTTCTTTGAGGAAAATAAGGGAGGGCGCTTTTTTTATGCAACCACCAAGGCCCCAAATTCCTATACAAAATTTGATTATCAGGAAGATGATTATTTTTTATTTGGCAAAGAAACTGCAGGTTTACCGGAAAAATTACTGGAAGCAAACCTGGATAAATGTATAAGGATTCCAATGAAAGAAAATTTAAGATCTTTAAATCTTTCTAACTCAGTTTCCATAATAATATATGAGGCCCTGAGACAGAATGATTTTATAAATTTAAACAAAAAAGGAAAATATAAAAAGGAAATTTGACTTTTATCTCGAATTATATTATATAGTAGAGCAAAGAAGAGAGGAGGGGGATATGGAAAAAAATTACTTTTTAACCACGCTAATAATTTTATTAGTTTTTCCTTTGTCAATAACTATCACTGTTTCTGCTTTCCAGGTTAGATTAAGTGATCGGGGCAGAGATGTAATTGAAGTTCAAAAATATTTAGAAACTCTTGGTTATAATGTGTCAGCTGACGGGATTTTTGGAAAAAGTACTGAGGATGCAGTAAAGGATTTTCAGAAAAGTAACAACCTGCAGATTGATGGTATTGTAGGTGGTAGAACCCTTGAATTATTGGAGAAAATGATTTCTGAGAAAGTGTCTTATGAACTTTATGTAGTGGATAATGGAGATACTCTGTCAGGAATTGCTGGGTCTAGAGATGTGACTGTGAAAGAAATTATGGAATTTAATAATATGAGTTCTGTTAAGATTAAACCCGGTCAGGACTTGAAAATTCCACGAGACAGAATAATAACAGCTGAATTGCAAAATCGGAACGAAAATAATAATCAAAGTAGTACTATAACTAAGAAAACTAAAATATATTATGAAGTTCGTCAGGGAGATACTTTATCAGCGATAGCGGCACGTAGGAATTTACCGGTTGAAGAGATTATGAACGCAAATAATCTTAATTCAGACTTTATTAAAGCAGGACAGGAATTGGTACTGCCTATTGTTGATTTTAAAGAATCAAAAGCAAGTAATGATAGTACGACAAAAGCTAAATCAGAAAAAAATGATTCTTCTTCTGACCAAATTGTACATAAGGTTCAGCGGGGAGATGCTTTGAGTACCATCGCCAGGATGTATGGTACTGATATAGATACAATTCGCCGGAATAATAATCTCAATGGAGATAGAATTTTTGCTGGTGATGAGTTAATTATTACCAATTATGAAAGAAGACCATTTTCTTTAGGCAGAAACTCTTTAATCTGGCCGGTTAGTGGTAGAATAAGTTCCAGTTTTGGCTGGAGAACTCATCCGGTTAGAAAAACAAGATTATTTCATAATGGTCTGGATATTGCAGTTCCAACCGGAACTACTGTTAAAGCAGCAGCATCAGGACAGGTAGTACATAGCGGCTGGATGAATGGCTTTGGTTATACAGTGATTCTTGATCATGGACGGGGTGTAGAAACTCTGTATGCTCATAATTCTAGAGTAACGGTCTCTAAGGGTTCAATGGTAAACAAGGGTCAACAGGTTGCTGTCTCAGGTAATACTGGTTTAAGTACAGGACCCCACCTACATTTTGGAGTCTTAAGGAATGAAGAGCCCCTTAATCCCAGAAACTACTTACCTTAAAGTTAAATTTGATTTTAAAGGCAGACAGAGATAAATTGTCTGCCTTTTTTTTAAAGTATTCTGAATTATAAGCGATTGAACTTATTTTATATTTTTTCGTATTTCTTCTTGACAACTCAATTTATTATTGATATTATAAAAAGCGTTGCAAGAGAAATGGGCCATTAGCTCAGTTGGCAGAGCACCTGACTTTTAATCAGGTTGTCGGAGGTTCGAATCCTCCATGGCTCACCATTTAATAGCGCGGGGTAGAGCAGTCTGGTAGCTCGTCAGGCTCATAACCTGGAGGCCATCGGTTCGAATCCGGTCCCCGCAACCATTTTTATTTTAAATTACATATTGGGTGGGATAGCTCAGTCGGTAGAGCAGTGGATTGAAAATCCACGTGTCGACAGTTCGATTCTGTCTCCCACCACCATTTTTTAGAATATTAAAGCCAGGCTAGCTAGCCTGGCTTCTTTTTTTGGATACTTATTTTTTTGTAAAGTTATCTTTAATTATTCTTTAAAAATAGTATCTGCAGATTCTAATAAGTCTGCTGGAATTTCTAAGCCAATTTCTGAGGCAGATTTTTGATTAATATAAAGCTTTAATTCTTTAGAAGATTCAACTGCCATTTCTGCAGGGTCAGCACCATTTAAAATTCTGACAGCCATGGAACCAGTCTGTCTTCCCAGCTGATAATAGTCTATTCCAAGAGTTGCAATAGCACCCTGTTCAACCGAATTATTTTCGGAAGCAAAGACAGGAATTTGATTATTATATGCTGTCTGCAGTACAGTTGGCATTGCAGAAACTATTATATTATCAGTTGGAACATAAATTGCATCAACACTTCCAACTAGAGAAGATACTGCCAGGCTTACTTCACTGCTGTTGCTAACTGTTCCTTCCTCGATAGCTATCCCCATTTCTTTAGCTTTCTTTTTAGCTAAATCAACCTGGACAACAGAATTAACCTCTCCTGGATTATATAAAATTCCAAGAGTATCTAATTCCGGTAAAAATTGTTTAATTAATTCCAGCTGTTTGGCTACTGGATTCATATCCGTAGTTCCAGTTACATTTCCACCAGGTGTTTCCATACTGTTAACTACACCTGCCTCCACAGGATCTGTAACAGCTGTAATTAAAACCGGAGTCTCAGATATCACATTGGCAGCAGTCTGGGCTGAGGGAGTGGCTATAGCAAGAACTAAATCCAGATTATTCTGGTTGAATCTCTGGGCAATAGTTTGAGCAGTTGAAAAATCTGCCTGAGCATTTTGTAAATCGATTTGAAGATTTTCCCCCTCTACAAAATCTTTTACTGCCAGTTGATCAATAAATCCCTTTCTGGCTAAATCCAGTGATGGATGTTCAACAAACTGGGAAATTCCAATTTTGTATTCCTGCGCCCCTGCAAAATTTGTTAAAATGAATAAGAAAATAATACTAAAAGATAGTACAGTAAATAAAAGCTTTTTCATTATTATCTCTTCTCCCTTCTCGCTAGAAAATTCAAATTATTTGAATTAATTATATAATCTTTTGCTTTTGCTTGTCAATTTTGAAATTTGGATTTTTATTTATTTTTGTATATAATATATTTGTATACAAATATATTAGTAATAGTAAAAATCTAATTTGAGGTTATAAATGGTAAAAAATCTAGAAGTAGCAATAACAATGGAAAAAGGAGATAAAATTATGAGTATACCAAGAATCCTATATTATAAATATAAGCTTGATAAAAATTTAAATAAAAGTCGAAGTGAAATATTAAAATTGAGAGAGAATAAATTTAGAAAGCTGCTGTATTATGCTTATAACAATTCTCCTTTTTACCGTGACTTTTATTCAGCCCACGGAATTAAGGAAAAAGACCTGTCAGAGATTAAACACTCAGATCTTCCTGCTCTTGATAAAAATGTAATGATGGAAAATTATGATAAATTAGTAACGGATAAAAATATCAGCTGTGATAAGATTGCTTCTTTTCTTGAAAATTCCCCTTCTCCTGTTAGCGAGTTAAATAATAAATATCACGTTATTCATAGCTCTGGTTCTTCAGGCAGAATTGGATATTTTCTTTATAATTCAAAGGAGTGGGATTTTATCAAAGCTCTTTCTTTGAGATTATTTACTAATTTTGGTCTTAAGAGAAAAAGATATGCTTTTATTGGAGCAGCAGATGGTCATTATGCTGGGGTCAGCCTTTTTTTAAGCCCGGTTAATGCTCTGGAAGAATACTTTTATAAACAGTATCTGGTCATTAATATTAATCATCCTCTAGAAGATTATTGTCAAAGGTTAAATGAATGCCGTCCTCATAATCTTACAGGTTATCCTTTTGGGATCAAGGTTCTAGCTGAAATGCAGAGAGCTGGCAAAATAGATATATCACCAGAGGTAGTAATTTGCGGGGGTGAACCGCTGACGGCAGCCGCCAGGAAATTTATTAAAAAGACCTGGGATACTTCTCTTATTAATTATTATGCTGCCTCAGAGTCCCTGGTGATCGGAGTAAAAAAAGAGGAGTTTAATCATTTATATATTTTTGATGATGCTAATTATATTGAAACTGCGGAAGAGGG